>JASLBZ010000158.1 GCA_030146285.1 Neisseriaceae bacterium
CTGTGCTCCTGACCGGTTTGTGTTGCTGGGTCAGCAGCGAAGAAGACGAACTATACCGACATCCCCATAAACCGTCAACGACTATTTGCATTTAATTTCAAAAAATCCAGAACAAAAAACAAAAGCGTCTGTTTTACAATGGATTTTTATAAAAAGGTTTTTGAAAAAGTAATCACAGCCAACCAACAAACTCCAGCAGAGCCGGCAAAACCTCATCACAACCGCCTGCAATCGCATTAAAAAACCAGAAAACCAGTCTGGATTCGTTGGAAATAGGCAAAGAATAGCCAAAGACACATCAAAAGATGTCATAACAAAAATCAGAACAGACTATATATAGATATGGCCTAAATATGATTCAGCTCACCAAACATCTAAAAGTCGGCAAACCAAAACCAAAAAGCATTACAGGCTGCCTAGGTAGGCAGCCTGTCAGTAAATCTAGATGTAACTTTAATCTTGGTTCAACACCTCAATCAATAAATCAACCTGCTCTTCCTGAGTGGCCCAGGAGGTAATTAGCCTAATGGCGACCTTATCTTGAGAAACATTCTGCCACTCATAAAAATCAAAATGCTTGCGCAATCTTTCAATCACATTCATTGGCAAGATAGGAAACAATTGATTGCTCGTGACTTCACCCAAAAATTCATACCCTTTTTTAGCAATGGCATCAGCCAGTTTTTTGGCCATAACATTGGCATGTAAGGCCAAATCAAAATACAAGTTATCTTGAAAAAGTGTCAAAAATTGAATTCCGAGCAATCGACCTTTGGCCAATAAAGCCCCTTTTTGTTTTAAGCTGTAATCAAAGTCACGCGCTAGTTTTTCATCATTAAAAACAATTGCCTCACCAAGTAAGGCGCCATTCTTGGTTGCTCCAATATAGAAAACATCACAATATTGAGCCATATCCTTCATTGCAATGTCATTGTTTTGAGCCGTTAATGCGTGTCCTAATCTCGCGCCATCCACAAATAGATACAAACCACGGCTTTGACAAAAAGCATACAAGCTTTGCAATTCTGCTTTTTGGTAAATTGTACCTAACTCAGTAGAGTTCGAGATATAAACCATTTTAGGTTGTACAACATGCGGCCTTAATGCATATTGCGCCAATGTCGCCTCAAGACTTTCTACTTGTAACTTTCCATCTGTTGATGGTACAGAAATGACCTTATGACCTGTCGCTTCAATTGCCCCAGTTTCATTGGCATAAATATGACCTGTATTCACACTGATAACTGCTTGGTGTGGTCTTAACAAATAAGAAATCACCAAGAGATTACTTTGCGTCCCTCCCGACACAAAAAAAATACTGGCCAAAGAGTTATCCATACGTCTTTTTAATATCTCTTTGGCTTGAATACTATACTCATCCTCACCATAGCCTGCCTGTTGAGTATCATTCGTTTGAAGCAAATTCTCTAAAATTGAAGGGTGTGCACCTTCGGCATAATCATTCTTAAAGCTATACATATTGGTTTAGGCGCTTTCTTAACTGTATACATTGTCAACGCACAATTTTATACCTGATTTCAGCCTGCCATTGTATTCATTTGTATCAAATTTAATAAGTTTCACCCAACTTAATGGATGGTGATTACACCCACCAAAGAAATGCTATCTTATTCATCTAATGGGAAAACTGGAAAAAACATGAATAATTGTCATCTATTTGTCACTTTCACTGTTTATGATGCAAGCCATTCCAATTCTTTATTTACAGTTAGGACCTTTTATGGCAATGAAGCCTATGAAATCACTTATTGCAGTTACGATCTCTACTTTATTAGCTGGTACTGCTTTTCCTGTTATTGCAGCTTCAGCTATCCAAGACCGAACAGCACAAGGCAACATTACTGAATTTGGTGGTGCACGCCGTTTGTCCTCAGAACAAACTGATGCTATGAAAGCTTCCCTATCTAACCAACAAGTTAAAAATGTAATCTTATTCATTGGTGATGGCATGGGTGACTCAGAAATCACCGTAGCCCGCAATTACGCAGAAGGCGCAGCTGGTTTTTTTAAAGGCATTGATGCCTTACCGATTACCGGTCAATATACCCATTACGCTTTGGACAAAAAAAGCAAAAAGCCCAACTATGTAACAGATTCAGCAGCATCAGCAACCGCTTGGACGACGGGCACAAAAACCTATAATGGAGCCCTAGCAGTTGATGTTTTCGATAAAGACCATGAAACATTATTGGAAATGGCCAAGAGAAATGGCCGCGCAACGGGCAACATTACCACTTCTGAAATCCAAGATGCCACGCCAGCGGCACAAGCAGCGCACGTTACTGCCCGCAAGTGTTACGGCCCAGAAGAAACAAGTAAAAAATGTGCCAGTAATGCATTGGAAAATGGTGGCCGTGGCTCGATTTCCGAACAGATATTAGAAACCCGAGCTGATGTTACCATGGGTGGCGGTGCAAAAAGTTTTAAGCAAACAGCCAAAGCCGGAAAATACCAAGGCAAAACTTTGGATCAACAGGCAATAGATCGCGGCTACCAAGTGGTTCGTGACATGAAATCATTCAACGCCCTTACAAGCGCCAATCAAAACAAGCCTGTACTGGCTTTATTTCATGAGGGCAATATGGATGTTGCTTGGGAAGGACCCAAAGCAAGCTACCATGGCAACATTAATCTAGCACCTGTTGTTTGCAAACCCAATTCAAAATTAAACCCCAATGTGCCAACACTGGCACAAATGACTGCTAAATCTATTGAGCTATTAAAAGGCAATAAAAATGGCTTCTTCTTGCAAGTTGAGGGGGCATCCATTGACAAACAAGACCATGCAGCCAATGCATGTGGTCAAATTGGCGAAACGGTTGAACTTGATAAAGCAGTCCAAGTCGGCTTAGAATTTGCTAAGAAAAATGGTGACACATTAATCATTGTTACCGCTGATCATGCACATTCAAGCCAAATTATTTCCCCTGATACCAAAGCACCCGGCTTAACTCAAGCACTGGTTACCAAAGATGGTGCCGTAATGGTTGTAAGTTATGGTAACTCTGAGAGTGAGAGCCAAGGACATACTGGCTCACAATTGCGTGTTGCTGCTTATGGTCCACATGCAGCCAATGTCATGGGGCTAACAGATCAAACTGATTTATTCTTTACAATGCGCAACGCGATGGGTTTAAAATAATACAGCCCAATCGAGTCACAACCCCAAGAAACAAGGCAGCCTGAAAGTTTCAGGTTGCCTTTTATTTTGAATTGCACTATCGCTCCAGCATGTCTATGCAACCCAGCGCCAACCAGTAATGCAATCAAGTTAAATGACTCGATCTTATTTTCTGACCATAAGATGAATTAACAAACTATAAACATGATACACATAACCTCTAAATACCTGAATCTAATACAAATTAAATAATATTTTCATAAACCCAGAGCCTCGTAAGGCATTCAGGCTGCCTGATTTTCTTTTCGTGTGTTGTTGCCTGTTGGGAAGTTGGGGAGCTGGGCTTTGAGTTTAAACTTTCAGAATCTTTAGACATAAGAAAGCCCCTTAGCGTCAGCTAAGGGGCTTAATATTGGGCGCTTGGCAGTGACCTACTTTCACATGGGAATCCATACTATCATCG
>JASLBZ010000193.1 GCA_030146285.1 Neisseriaceae bacterium
ATGCTTTGAATGCCGTCGTTTAGCTTCATAAAATATCCAAAAAGTTAATTTCGTAATCCTGAAAATATCGAATCGCCTGCGTCATGGCATCGACTTGGTCATCATTCGCCCCTGCTGGAAATGTGGTTAACTCATCAACCATTGCAGTCACCCACGGAGCAATATCAGGGTGCGGTAACCAAAGATTGCCTGCCTCCCACTCTGCAGTAATCGCATGCGCCCTAGCGACTTTTGAGCTATCAGGGTTAATGGGCATCAAGCCGCTGACCACATCTTTTAATGAATCAAGAATTGCAGAACCATTGGCCTTGTCTTCAACCAGCTTTCGATGCCCTTCTGGGTATCGGTTCGCCATATCAACCACTGCTTTTCGAGTGGCAGTAAAAGCCATGCGCTCACGGTGCTGATGCAACAAATACTTATTGGCACCACGCTTGCCCCATACTTGACCCACAACATAATCACTGCCATCAGTGTCTTTAAAAGTCATGTCCCAACTGTGAATGACTTCATCAAACTTATTAGGCAAGTCTCTAGGTAAGTAATACCGAACACCCGCTTCTTTGAAAATCGAACCACCAAGTGTCTTCGGTGACTGCTGGTACATCGCCGACCAAAAGTAATCACTTAATATGGACTTTGTTTCAAGTAGCTTATCAATCGGGTGTAACTCAGGAACAAGTGCCGTTCCATCGTCATCAATGGCTTTAAATGCCAGCCACTTGGCAAGTGGGTTCTTTCCCAAGATGCGCCCTGTCAGGTCATCTGTCGCCCATCGGGTTGCCATAATGATTTGACCGCTATTTTTTGATAGTCGGGTCAAAAATGTAGAGCCATACCACTTCCAAATACCTTCTTTTACCGTAGTACTCAGCGCTTCCTCTGCGTTCTTAATCGGGTCATCGATAATACCAAGGTCTAATTTTTTACCTGTTAATGGACCACCAACGCCTGCTGCAACATAAGCGCCTTTTTTGCCAACAATTTCAAAAGTGTCATTGTTTCGCTTCGCCATGGTTTCGACAGTCACCACTCGTTTTGGGTTAAGCGACGAGTCAGGGAAGATATTTCCATAATCAGGCGACAACATGATTCTTTGTACATCTCGGTTCATGTCGCTGGCTAAGTCTTTGCCATAAGAAAGGCCACCTATCCTTAAATCGGGATGGTGGCCAAAAACGTATGCTGGAAGGTACCGTGAAACGATGTCTGATTTGCCATGCTGCGGTGGTGCGCCTAAGCACAAGACAGGTCTTTTGCCGTCTACCATGTCTTTTATAAACTCATCAAGAACACGGCAAACAGTAATGGCAAAATGACTAACAATGTAATCGGGGTTAATGTAACAAATAAAGTCCAATAAGTTAGTACGAGCCTTGCGCCTTGCTAAAAGCTCAATCGCTGCCTTTTGCACCAGCGATAATTCTTTCAAGGTCGTCATTGCTTATATTCCTTATTTCAAGCTCCACGCCTTTGGGTGTCATCGTGCCGTCGCTTGATACGTTATCCACTTCAACCTTGTCGCCATATTTCTTTGGTGCCAATTTAGCAGCCTTCCATTTGCGAGCATCGATTTGTAGTTTAGCTTTGGCAACTGATGCAGACTCTTCTTCAACTTCATCAGCAATCGAGATAATCTGGTCTGCGTAAAATTCTGCCTGCTCCTCGCGTGCGCGCGCGTACTGGTCTCGAAATTCAGCGTTTTCATTTAACCAGCGATTCACTGAGGCCCTACTTGGCATTGGTGGCTTACTACAAATTTCGCGTAAACTTTTGCCTTCTGATACAGCATCACAGATCTTCGCTGCCCATGGTTTTGTATATCGACTTGGACGACCTACACGGCTACTAACCGCAGTCTTATTTGCGCTTTTCGCCATAGTGAAACTCCTATTTATTTTCTTATTCCCCATCACACATACACCCGATTAACAGGTGTATGGATTATGAGAAACTATTAAGCCAATAACTGCTCATCAAACCAATCGCTAACAGCTCGGCCGTCGGCTGCTTGGTAGTGAATAAAATACTGATTACAACTTGCAGCATATTCAGCACGTCCAATTACTGAACCATGCTCACCACTCACATCAATCGTCACTTCTTGACCAACTTCGAATTTAAAATCATTCATTGCAATCTCCAAAATACAAATAAAAAAACCAGCTCTAGGCTGGTCGGTAATCAATAAATAAATCTGGTTGGATAATCTTCTCGAGCTTTGGTAGCTCCACTTCAAATGCTTTCTTACGAGTGCGCCACTTATTCAGACCTCGGCCACAATATGATGCTTCTTGCTTTTCTTCTTCATGTTGCAATCTCAGTGAACAATAACGCTTGTATGATAGCAGCTGGTTACGCATGAAGGAGAATGCCGTGATAAATGACTCCTGCACCATGGCGGCAGCTTTACCAGTGAAGCGCATGATTAAGAACATTGCGCCTTCTTCTGTGATTCGATAAAACTTTCGAGGCTTACCGTTTTGTAACTCATTGTTTTCATAGCAAACCGCAAAACTGCGTTTTGTAAATTCATCACTACATTCAAGATTTTCAATTGCTCTAATAACATCTGAATGCCTTTTTTCAAAGGCTTTTGCGATTTTTAGGCTATCGGTCATTGCTGATTCGCCATCAGAAAAAACCAAATTCACTGGACTTAATGTGACTTCATTCATAGAATAGACCTCATGCTTTGTACGCCAATAAAAAAGCCCCAAGTCGCTCATGACTCGGGGCTTTGTTTTTAACCTCAGCAATACTACCTATCGGCTTGGTATCTACCAATTTAAAGATGCTTAAGTGGTCGGCATACCAGCAGCGCTTCACAGCAGATGCAAATCAAACAGGCGCAAAAAAACCACCCTTTCGAGTGGCTAGATTAATTCTTAGTTTGCAAAAAATTCAGATGGAAACTTAATTTCAGATAACTTCCAACCTGTTAATCCTTGTCGTCTAAATTTGAAGTCAACTTTATAGCCCTCGGCAGATAGTACGCTTACAACAAACCAATCGTACCCATCGTACCCTTTTTCAGCCTTTTCCCAAGGCGTCTTATCAGAAGATGATTCTGAGTTTGATTCACCGCCAGTGCTGTTTGATGGTTTTTTGCCATCTAGCATCGCGGACATCCCTTCTGGGGACACAAGAGTATCAGTTGCTTCATCAACAATCTTGGTGACCATGGCAAGAGCTAGGCCTGCAAATGGATTGTTATTCAGCTCAGGGTCATTCATCATCTTTTCAGTGACTACTATTTTTAGCTGCCTATTAATATTTTGTCTTAGATGATCATAGTCAACATACTCAGATACCTTAGTTGTATTACCTTCTTTAACAGCCTTGCCCAAATTACTAATTGCCAAATATGGTGTTGCATAAAAATACCCACCCAATGCAATAAGAACCAACACAATCAATGAAATAATTTTTTTCATTTCCAGTCCATAAATATTTAAGATAGATAAATATACCATTCTCATTGAATTATAGACAGGCATAAAAAAGCAGACATATAAAAATATATCTGCGATTTTGAAAAAGCTCTGCTGGTGTCTCCGCCTGAGAAACTGATACACCAGTATTTTTATCAGCCCACTTGCTCAACTCACAAGTTCTACCGAATATACACAAATCATACCAAATCGGTGTCAAATGTCAAGCAACTTCTTTTTGAATCAATCCATTATCTTCAAAAATCGTCTCTAAAATACAAATCGAATCAGTCATGTATTTTCCCATGTCTTTTCTGGCTTTTGCTTTTCTTCTTTGCCATGTACTCAGTGACCACCCAAACGCCTCTAACATCCGCCCTTGCACCAAGTCTTGTTTATTTGGCCTTGCCATAAAAATACTGCGAATGATGTAACCATAGCCATCGCACTTGGACTCACTGTACGCTTGACGGTAATGCGCATCAAGAACCGCTACGCCCTTGTGCCACTGTTTCTCGCCACCACGACCATACTGACAGCGCACTGTGGCCAGTAACAAAGGGTAATGCGCCAACTCAGCTTCAACACGCCCAATAATCATGGCGGCCTGAGCATGCTTATCATGTTGCGATAGCTCTTCTTGACCACCTCGACCTACAACGCCTTTGGTTTCCATAAATTTGATAACCGATGCGGTGTTGTTAATGGGCATGATTGGTGCTTCAATCGTCTTATAAGCGAATGTCAGCGCATGATGTACACTTTTAAACATGGATTACCCCTTTATTTCAATCAAGCCATTGGCCAATAAATTGCGTTGCGTTCGTAAGATGGCTTGTAAAAATTCATGATCCACATGCTCATTTTCTAAAACCCGTGTGCGCCTATCGATTTCGTCATGACAGCTACTGCACGCATAAGCCCCGAATAAGTCATCTGGCTTCTTGCCCATCCCACCAAAGCCACCTTTGCGATAATGTGCGAAAACCGTTGTTTCTGAGTTGTGATTGCAGATTCCGTATAACTGCACTTGGCAATCTTGGTTACGTGCTGATTTTGTTATTTTGCTCATCTAGTTCCCCTATTTGATAGCGCACCGTTTTGATGTTTTTTGATTTTTTTTATCTATTTTTTTACAATCATCAAAATTAACCATACCATCTGGTTTGAGTGCGTAATGCTTAGCAAGGACAACACATAATGCAGCTGTCAATGTGCAGTTTTTTAATTTCCCATTACCTATGTTTTTACTCATAATCCCCACTCCACCCCATGTTCAGTTGCTGCCCAAGCTTGAATTTTGTTTTGATACTCAGCCATCTCATCAACTTTTAATCTGGTTGTGCTTTTCCCTCTTAGCTCAGTCGTTCCGTTTGGCAGCTGCAATTCATCACAACCAAGAAACTGCCTTTTGAAATGCTCATGCCAAACCTCTTGGCTGTATCGCTTCCCTTCGATGTAAACGCAGTCGCTGATAATTTCGTACAGTTTCCACAAGCGATTGTTTTGTTCATGGCTGCGCTTGCTCTTGTATGGCCGCACCACGATTTCAAGTGTTGGATTGGCGATTAACCACCCAGCCAGATTATTGTAAATATTGGTCATCAGTGGCCGCTGGTTGTCTTTGGTTAGCTTGAAGGTTAATGAGCTATTCATGACACCCACCAAATACCCAAAACAAACATTGCACCAATCAAAAATCCCATTACGAAACGAAAGATATTGACCCATGGTGTCACTTCTAAATTGGCATGCAATCCTGCATCAAAACCTTTTTCATAACCATTGTTATAACCTTGCATAAATCGTGTTCTGTTCATCTCAAAACGCCTCCACATGCCAGCCACCACCGGCTTTTTTTGTTTGTTTTTTAACTGCGACAAATTGAATTGGGTACATATCAGCAGCCACTTTGATTTTCACTCGGGCATCATCCGTCCAAAACCCCTTCACCTCGTGCGCTTCCAGCTGCCCGCTTGCCAGCATCACCACAAAATCAGGCGTGTAAAACGTATTGTCAGCCAATCGAAATTTAAGACCCTCGAACTTGTACCAAAGCACTTCGCCTGCTTGTTGCTTGGCTTTTAGCAGCAATTCATAAGCCGCTTCGGTTTGATTCATGACGCCTTGTTTTAGGCGGCCTAGAGCTTGATAATGCTTTGCCTTCATGCCTCTGCCCTCATCGCCATCTGCTCACCCAAGTAAGCCAATAAGCCTTGTGTTTTTTGCTTGCCTAGCTGTTTTTGCTCTTTGGTCATGACTTGACCTGTTAGCAGCAAATGGCGTTCTTCTGTGGCCTCTGTAGGCAAATACAGATGGGCAGTTTGTGATGGCAGCTTGCCTTGCTTTACTGCTTCCAATACCCTGCGTGCTCGGTTCTCATGGTCAGTACCAGCAGAAACAACCCATTTGATATTGCCGATGTCGGCATTGGCTTTTCTGCGCTCGTAGTCCTCAAGAAAAGCCATGCGAGCACCGACCTTGTCGCCACCGTCCCAGATTGCAAAAGCACTGCTTGCGGACAGTTGGGCAATTTCAGGCATCACTACCGTCAGCTCTTCATGCCGCCATCCTTCAACAATCAAATTCCAAGCTTCGTTCGCACCTGGCAATCCTGTATCAATGCGATCAAGTACAGCTGCCAATGTCAGGCGACCTGTTAATTCCTTTCGGCAACGATTCAATGCAGCCATTACAGCCACTGGCTCATAATTCAAAAGCTCTTCAACCATCGCAACTTTGGCAGGCTCGCTGAATGTGGTACTGGTTAGCTCAGCAGTCACCGTGATGGCCTGTAAGATTTGTTCTGCAATGCTCATCACGCCAATCCTTTCGCTCGTAGCATGTCCAGTGCACCCTTGTGGCTTTCCGTGTTCGACTGGGTTTGTTCAATCTGACGCGCTTGCTGTGCTGTCATCTGTTTGCCAATTCGCATGTCCGTCACCACCTTTTGCAAATTGCTTTGCAGCAAGCCAATGTCGTGTCTGCGCTGAACAAAGAAAAAATCATTGTGGCTAACAAAATAAGCTGCCAATGCTGGTGCCTGTTCTGCACCAACTGATTTCACGATGTTGGCAATTTGCCCATTCACTTTGGCATTGCGTACAGGTTCAACACCGTATCGAGAAATGTATGCTTGGCTGTAAGCTTCCCAAGTTTTCACATTGTCTGGATTGGCCGTTCTTGCCTTGCTGATTTTCTTGTCTTCAACAACAGGCAAATTCACATCGTTTGCTGCGATTGCGGAGCTCGCTGCAATACTATGATGGTTATATTGATGGTTAACTGATGGTTCTTCTTTATAGGAAGGTGCAGAATTTGCACATTGGCTTGTCGTTATTTGCACATTGGTAAGTGCAGAATCTGCATGTGCACTTTCTGCATGTGCAGAATTTGCACTATGGCTTTTATAGTTTTCTAGGTTAATTTCGTAGATATTTGACTGACGATTACCGCCCTTTTGGCGACGACTTTTTTCAAGAATGCCATGGTCTTCTAGCCACTTGATATGACCGACAACAGCACGAGGCGATAAGCTGCATTTTGAAGCTATTTTGCCTTGGCTTGGGTAGCATAAGCCGTCATCGTTGGCATGGTCGCACAAAGCCAGCAAAACAAACTTCTGTCCTGTTGGCATATCCATTTCCCACGCCTTACTCATTAATTTAACGCTCATGCTTGAACCCCTAAAGAATACTCAGCATAGCGCTTGCCATTGGCTGTTACTTTTCGTGAATGAATAGAATGGCCCAGATTTCGCAAATCACAGATACGAGACGCCAAACGAGCACAGCCAAAGCGATTAATCGCCTCAAGAGATGCCAAGGTATTGCCAGCTTCTAAGTACGCTAAAATCAACGCTGCTTGGCTTCTTGATGACTTTTGATTTAAGTTGTTATTGCTCATTGGACACCTCCGTTGATTGTTCACGATAAAACTGAGCATCTGGGTAATTGCCCTCTGCTTCCAAAAATCGAATAAATTCCGTATCGGCTTTTTGGTTGTTGATTTCTTGTATCGAATCAGCCATAATTAATTTAATCTTTCTGCGTAGATTGATTACCGAAATGGCCAGTGCTACGAACACTGGCTTTTTCATTCCATGCTGTTATTACTCAAAGCGATATTGATTTCTTCATGCGCCAAGTCAGCTTGGATGTACTCAACTGCCAATTCTTTAAGCATTCGCAATCGGTCACGGCTCACAATCTGAGTATCTGCTGAAACAACACGCAATCCTGCTGCCGCCAAAATATTAGAAATTGGCTCTAAGCGCTCGCCTGTGAAACGGCTTACTGTGCTTTCATCAACGCCAGCACGTTTAGCAACATTGGTATTCTTCATCTCTGCAATGCGCTGCAAAATAACGCTTTGATTCTTGCGTGACCTTGCAATCACATCATCGGATAATTCAGTCATAGGATTTTTCCTTATTGTTTAAATTGGTATTAGCTAAGTTCTGGCCAGTATTTCTTCCAATCACTTGGCCTTAAATCTTTGCGTGTTACTTTTCCATTGGTGGCCACTTCAATTAAAACAGCGGCATGGGGTGGAGGCTTACGCTTACCAGTTTTAAACATTGAGATTTCTTCATTTGATAAACCTGTCTCTTTGGATAAAGCTGATGCGGCACCACGTTTTGATAGGAATTTTTGAAATTTCATAACGAACTACCATTAACATAATGATATGAAGTTTAACATTGAGTTAAACTGTTTTCAATAGCATTCTGTTAATTGATTATATTTAACATTTTGTTAAAATATAAGTTATTATAAAATATAGGATTAACATCCAATGCAACCCGTTAATAAAATCAATATCGACCGACTAAATTTATTGATTGAGCAGTATGGTTCACAAGCAAAATTAGCCACTGTAATTGGCAAGCCGCCTGCTCAACTTAGTCAGTGGTTAAATGGGCATAGAAATATCAGTAGTAGTACAAAATCTGATATCGAATCAAAGCTTTCACTTCCATCTGGGTGGCTTGATCAGCCAATTCGCATGCATGACAGCAAGACATCCGAGATTAATGCACAGTCAGAAGCTAAGGTGGTTGGCAGTGTGACGACATGGGATGATGACACCCCATTAGATGACGATGAATTTGAGGCACCTTTTTACAAGGAAATACGACTATCGGCAGGAAATGGTTTTGCTGATGATATTGCCGATTACAATCCAAGAAAATTACGATTTTCCAGTTCTACATTACGAAAAAAAGGCATTTGCCCAACAGATGTAATTTGTGTAACTACTGATGGTGATAGTATGTCCCCAGTATTCCCAGATGGCGCCACTCTTGGTATTGATATGGGCTCAAAATCTATTAAAGATGGGCAAATTTATGCCATCAATCATGATGGGCTACTTCGCACAAAAATTCTTAAGAAGCGCCCTGGTAACAGAATTTTAATTCAAAGTTATAATTCTGAAGAGTACCCTGATGAAGAAGTTGATATGGCAGAAATATCTGTGATTGGTAGAATTTTTTGGTGGTCAGTGCTTATTTAATTGAATATAAAAGGAAACAGAATATGAAGTGCACTTTTAGTAACGCAGCACTACTGCTTGGTATTGCTATTGCTGCATCAGCCTGCTCTGGTGGCAAGGATAAAGCCGACGGTTCCAATTCAGCACCCAAAGAACAAATAAACAGTATTTACAATCCATCCGACAGAGAAAAAATAGTTAACGAGCTTATGATAAAAGATGATGTTGATACTTATTTTAATAACGGGGAATCTGGTTTAGATTACTCTATGTTTCCTTTTGCAACAGCAAAACAACTCAGAACAGCATATGCAGACAACGAAGCAAGAGCTGACAAAGATTACAAAGGCAAGAAACTAATTGTAACTGGCACTGTAGGCAGTATTAACTCAGGTCTTGGAGATGTTCCATATGTCACTATCAAATCAGGCGATATGTTTCAAGACCCTCAACTGTCATTTTCAAGAAAATACAGAGAGCTGGCTATTGATTTAAATAAAAATCAACAAGTTACTTTTTATTGTATTGGCAATGGCTCAGTTATTGGAACGCCCATGCTAAAGGATTGCAAGCCAGTGGCAGATGCTGCCGATGAAGCCACTCAAGATAAAATAAAAGAAATAAATAAGCTCTATAATGGCAATCTTGATGTGCCTAATGAGATTAAGCAGGTTGCTTTTTATTTTAGATATTTATCATTAGCCACAGAAGGATTCGCTGGGTGCGAAGATTTCTCAAATCTAAAATGTATCAAAAAAACAATAGAAGCAAAACAAAAAATTAGCAACGAGGAAAAAGAGGAAATTAAAAAACAACTACAACCCCTCGCAGATTATCTTCGTATTGAAATCCCTCCTACTAAGCAATAAAACAACAATAAACCGCCAGCTTGGCGGTTATTTTTTTGCATAAAAATAACACTGTATAACATTTTGATAATGTTAATTCCATTTTAAATCATGCATATAGCACAATAATGTTAAAGTTTATCATTTTGCTATTGCCAACAGGTTTAACATTTTGTTAATATTCATCCATCGAAGCAAACACAGCTTCACCGGTCCTTAACAATTTATCACGCCGTAGCCAGCCTTCCACTTAAACACTAAGTGAGTACAGACAAGGTAAAACCTTGGGGTAAGAACAAATGGCTACAACACGCTTTCAACGTGGCGACAGTGGACGTACTCAAATATCGGGAACGGAGACACGGCAAATATGAATAGCAGCCAAGGCAAAACTTGGACGGTGCCATAACCGCAACTGGCTCGGGTAGCTGCCTAGAAATTAAGTGAAGATTTCAGATTAAAGCGCCCCAGAGTAACGAGGCGCTTTTGTATGAGGTCTAACCATTAGGAGGCATTATGACTTACAACACTGGCCAAATGGAAATTCATGAAGAGGCTGGAAAAACATTTCATGGCAAGCTTAATATGCCTTATGATCCAAACAGCCCTGCTGGCTTCTATGAATCAACAGCGACCAAGGCGATATACTATTTTTTTGACGAATATAATTTTATTCACTTTGGCGGCTGCTTATTCCATAGAGTCATGGGAATTCATTCAATGAAGTTTCCTGTAACCACGTCTCAGTTTTATCGAAAAATAGACATACAAAATATCGTTTTATTTTAAAAAATTTTCAAAAAGATAAATAATATTTTGACTATTAGACATGCCACTAGATATTGCTTGTGTGATTAACTCTTTTGCACCGTGCTCTTTTAGCTTAGAAAGTAAGGTTTCTTTTTGTTCTGGTGGCAACTTAGATGATTCAATTATCATTGCCAGATTAGTTAATGTGTCGGTACTAATATTGACATTGATAACGTTTATTTTATCAGTAAGATTTTCTTTTCCGTTACCCTTTAAAATCAAATCAATGCCAGCTGCTGTTATTTTACATGCTGAGCCGGGATAAAATGAGTATTTATCGTCAACGCTTACTCGAAACCCGTTGCTGCTAATTAAATGATGCCCACAAAGGTACTCCAAGCAATGCGCTAAAGGCTTTTCACCATTAAGTTGTTTAGTAAACCGTAAGTAAACTTCATAACTAAAGCATTTATTTTCATCATCAAATATTGCTTGTAATAATGATTCGCTAGATTGTACTAAATTCACAATATTTTCCTTTATATGGTTGATTTCAATTGGAAACTAAATCATACCATATTCACATACCAAGTGATTAAAAGGGTGACAGCTCGGAAAGACG
>JASLBZ010000197.1 GCA_030146285.1 Neisseriaceae bacterium
ATTAGATCATAACGAAAGATTCTTAAGTCAATCTTAAGATTTTGATAATATTAAAAAATCAATAAAAATTAATATGTGAATATTTTTTAGATGCCATTATCAGCCATGGCGAAAAATACAAATATAGGTAGGGACAAACAAGGCACAGTAGACCCAGTGTGTAATGACATTTGTTAAAAACAGAAACGCTCAGACAATATTTTTGTTTATTGCCTGTACTTAAAATTGGATTCAAATGTTTACGGCAGATGCGACAACACAGCTTTGATGATTGTGCAAAGGAAAGATATGCTGCGAAGAAATATTAGAGCGCTGGCAATCACCGCTTTGGTTTTGAGATAAAACAATCCATGTACGCATGGTGAAATTGATTGATAAAGCGCGATACAATGCAGTATGGACTGTATTGCCCACTCAAATGCCTAAGCTTTTTTGCTCAATTTTATTGATTGCGATACCAACCTAGCCATTTAAATACACTGCTTTTTCACGACATCACAATGTTTCTTAAGCACCATTTGTCCTTTGCTGTCATTTAAAATCATTTTAAATGTCGTGACATTGGCTGGCAATTTGGTTTTTTGATTAAAGCGGTAGTTATAGCCTGTTACAAACGCATTTTCTTTGCCACTGATTTGACTGATGACGGGTTCACTTAACAGCGTCCATTCTTGATTTATTGAACGAAGATTGGACTGCAATTGAATTTTCCTGACTGACAAACCAGATGAAGGGTACCATCCTTGCACATCATAATGAATATAACCATCTAAAAATTGAATATTCAGAAGATCACTTGGCCATTGTTTGTCTATCGGGCGCAGAACAGTTTGGGTATATGTTTTGCCATTTTCAATACGGGTTTCTTTCTGTGGTGCCAATCTAGTTGGCTCCAATAAAACATTTTTAAAAACAGCACTTTTAGAACAGCCACTTACCCCAATAACACCCAGCGCCAAACCAACAAGAAATGCGTATTTTTGCATTGACTGACTCACTATCTTGATTGTCACCACACCATAAAAAACGCCCATACACCTTTTTATTTTGCTTTTTTCCCCATGTTAAAAAGCTCAGAACACACGTCTGCATTTATGCTTACAAAATAGCAGTTTACCATATTGTACATACATAAAAAGCACCAAAATAGCGAATCCCATTTTGGTGCTCTTGATGTCATTGTCGCTAACACTCAGCATAGCACTGATGCCAGTGAAAACAATATTAAGCCAATTGTAAAACCTCACGACAGCGTTTCCATGAACGATCGGATGACTGTGCGTACATACTTAATTCATTCAATACCGTCGCGCCCAAAGATGCTTCAAACAATGCCTGACTGGATGAGCCTTCGTAAGTTGCTTGGCTATCGCCACCCAAATTAGATTGGAAAATACCGGCAGCACTCACGGGTAAGAAATCTTCATACACAATGGGTTCAAAGCCAATCACACCCGCTTCAATCAAATCTTCAAGGCTGCTATTTGGCGCCAAATGACCAGCCTGTGATAAGCCTTTTTCAGTCGGGTAATAAGCAAAGTATGCCAATGCCTGATCATGCAATTGTGCGTAATCATCTGGAAACGATGCAAAATGCGTGGCCAAATTATCAGCATATGTGGCATTGCTCACACCCGGTTGTGCACGGGCATTGTTCAATAGCTCATCGTACAAAGCACGCCCTTTGGGTGTTAATGCGGCGCCACGTTGTTCAATCTCACCAAATCGTGCTGTGTGACTGCCCACTTCTTCACCTTCATCTTGATTGGTAAAGCGCACGTTTTCTTGCAAAGCTTTAAAACTGGTTTGGCGCAATAAAATAGGACAACGGCGATTCGGTGGGCCTTCTACCACTGCTTTGGCACTGATGCCATGTTGTGGCATTAAGGCTTGCACCAAATCAATATCAACTGTTCTTGGGGTTAAATGGTTGATGTGCGGCCCTTTAAATGCCACCACATCAGCAATCAAACGGTGCTGGTCATGCAAGGCTTGGTATTGCTCTGTGCTAACAGTTGCATCCGAGTGCCAACGGAATGTTTCCAAAGCTTCTGCAACAAGCAAATCTGCATCTTCCTCACTTAAACCGCCTTGTTGTTCGCACTTTTCAATCAATGCAATTGCTGTTGTGGTAAAAATATTGCGACGAGCCAACACTTCTTGTGCTTGGATGCGAGTGGCTTCATCATCAATCAACTCCAAACGCAAGAGCGAGGTAAACACTCGAAAAGGGCTGATGCGCAATGAGTCTTCATGAATCGCACGAAATGCAGTCGAATGCACAGGAACACCAGCAGGTGCCAAATCATAATAGCCAACAGCAAACATACCCATCACGGCAAATAAACGGCGGATCATGCTAAGTTCTGCTTCTGTACCCACGCGAATCGCACCATGTCGCTCTTCGTCCAAGCGCTCTAATTCTTGCGTTTGTGTTAAACGTGCCTGCAACTCTGGGTTAGCAGCCAAGGTCTCTTGATTGGTTTTGGCCACCAAAGCCATTAAATCACCATACAATGGCACTTCATCTTGGTACATGGCTGACATGGCAGCAGAAAATTTTGCACGAATTAAATCAGGCGATAAAAAAACAGGATGAGACATGTATTTCTCCATTATTGTGTATTGTGTTCAGTATTTAGGCTTGGGCACGAAGGCCTTGCACATTTTTTAAAAGAATCTGTAAAGGATGCATCATGGTGGTGTTGCTCATCCGTTTGACTTGGCTGCGACAAGAATAACCGGTTGCCAACAAACGATTTGAGTCTCCATGCTGGGCAACAATGGGCAACCACGATTGTTGGTAAATGGTTGCGGATGTTTCTTGGTGCTGACTCTCATGCCCATAAGTACCAGACATACCGCAACACCCTGTGGCCATGGGCACAAGCTTCAAACCGAAAGCTGCAAAGACATGAACCCATTGCTTTGTCGCTTCTGGAGCATTGGTCTTTTCAGTGCAGTGTCCTAACAAGTAATAAGGCTCTTCAGTTGAAGCGTGATTAACTTGAGTGGATTCTAAAAACTGCACCAACCACTCTTGAGGTAACAAGATATTCGGTTGCGCCAAATCATCACCCAAAACCTGAAGATATTCTTGTCGGTAAACCAACGTCATCGCCGGATCAATCCCCACCAAGGCAACGCCTTGCTTGGCCACTTCATTGATCATTTTGGTGTTTTTATTGGCCAATTTTTTAAACTGCTTTAAAAACCCATTCACATGCAATGGCTTACCATTAGGCATAAAGGGCAATACAAAAATATGAATGTCCATGGCTTTTAACAAGGCCATCCAGTCTGCTAATAATGGGGTTTCAAAATAGCGAGTAAAGGCATCCTGGACAATCACAATACTGCGTTGCTTCTGTGCTTCTGTTAAACACGACAAATTGGCAACTGTGGCTTCTTGAACTTGGTATTCACTCAATAAGCTAGCCCATGGCAAGGTACTCATTCTTGGGCTGTCTACCAAACCCATGCTTTGGCGTACAAAAGCATCAATCCATTTGTTGTTTAAAACAGCATTGTAAAGCTTGGGGGCTTTTGCCAAATACGGTACGGTATATTCCAAAACACCAATAGCGTAGTCTTTTAATGGGCGCAAATAGCGGGTGTGATACAGATACAAGAACCGTGCTTTAAAGTCCGGAACATTCACTTTAATGGGACACTGACCTGCGCAGGATTTGCAGGATAAGCAACCACTCATTGCATCGTAAACCTGATGTGAAAAATCTGCTTTTCTGGCTTTGGGGCTTTGCCATGTATGCCGAACCCTTGCCACAGTATTGGTCAGTGAAGCCCAAACACCACTTTGCTCGGCACTTGCTGCACAAGACAAAACATCCACGCCTGCATTTTGCTGCAAACGCAACCATTCACGCATTAAGGATGCCCGACCTTTGGGAGAGTGAACACGATCACGCGTCGCCTTCCAAGAAGGACACATCGCATCATTCACGTCATGGTTATAGCAAGCTCCGTTACCATTACAATGCAATGCACTTTGAAAGCCGTACCACACTTTTTGGGCAATTTGGCGATCCAAATCCCCTCGAAAGGGCACCTCATCCACTTGGGTTAACACCGCCAATGGCAACGTACTTGGCGTGGCAATTTTTCCCGGATTCAATTGATTAAATGGATCAAACAATGCCTTGATGTCTTGCAGCACCGGATAAAGTGAGCCAAAAAATTTGGGCGCATACCCTGAGCGCAAGCCTTTGCCATGCTCACCCCACAAAACGCCGCCGTATCGATGTACCAATGCCACCACTTGATCCGTAATGTCACGCACCTTAGCAGCCTGAAGCGGATCTTTCATGTCCAAAGCAGGCCTCACATGCAAAACACCAGCATCCACATGCCCAAACATGCCATAACTCAAGCCCGCTCCATCCAATAAAGCCCTTAGCTCAGCAATATAATCAGCTAGATGTTCAGGCGGAACTGCCGTGTCTTCAATAAAAGCTTGTGGCCTGATTTCACCTTTAACATTGCCCAGTAAACCCACCGAGCGCTTGCGCATAGCATAAACGGTATTAACCGCTTTTTCGCCGGTAGCAATGGTATAGCCAAAACGTTGCACCGTCGTATCAGAATCGATATGGGCAATAAACTGATTAACAGTAGCGTGCAAGGCATCAAGATCATCCCCACAAAACTCAACCAAGTTAATGCCCAAGGTTTCACTGCCATCTTTATTGTTTGGAAAATACTCAGCCACACTTTGCCAAACAAAATCTGCTTTTGCCAATTGCAGCACGGTGGAATCTACGGTTTCAATCGACAGTGGCCGTAATTTCATTAAGGCTTTTGCATCACGCAAGGCAGCCTGAAAGTGAGCATAGCGAATGTTAACCAAAATTCGTTGGGTTGGAATCGGCAACAAATTCAGTTTGATTTCAGCTAAAAACCCCAATGAACCTTCAGAACCACACAACAAATTATTCAGGTTAAACGCATCACCCTCTTTAATATGGGGTAAATCATAGCCTGTTAAGCAACGATTGAGCTTAGGGAAAACCGCTTCAATTTCCTGTGCATGTTGGCTAACCAAAGCATCAACTTGTTGGTAAATTTCACCCACCAGTCCCTCTTGGCTTTGTTCTTGTTGTAACTCAATGGCATTGAGCGCTTCAGTATCCAATACCGTGCCACCCAATAAAATGGTTTTCAAACCCAAAACATGGTCGCGGGTTTTGCCATACGTACAACTGCCTTGACCACTGGCATCCGTGCTCACCATGCCGCCAATGGTGGCACGGTTTGAGGTTGACAATTCAGGAGCAAAAAACAAGCCATAAGGTTTCAGTGCCACGTTCAATTGGTCTTTGACCACGCCTGCTTGTACCACTGCCGTTCGTGCTCGCGCATCAATGACCAAGATTTGATTCATGTGCCGAGAAACATCAACCACAATACCATCGGTTAATGATTGCCCATTCGTGCCCGTACCACCTCCGCGCGCAGTTAACACCACTTCACGGTAAGCTTTGTTTTTTGCCAGCTTGGCAATACAAATCAAATCTTGGGTATGCTTTGGAAACACGCTAGCTTGCGGTAAACGCTGATACACAGAGTTATCCGTAGCAAACACAATTCGCTTTGCATAGTCTTGCTCAATTTCTCCAGCAAAGCCTTGCAATACCAGCGCTTTCAAAAAAGCTTGGTAAACACTGTTTTCAGGTGCCAAAGGCACCTCAATATGCGCAATTTTCATCACTTAATGCTCTATTAAACACTCGCCTAATAAACACAAGCCTTGCTCTAATAGCTCAGGCTCAATGGTCAATGGCGCCAGCAAACGAATGATGTGTCGATTCTTGCCACTTGGCATCAACAACAAACCTTTTTCTCGAGCACGGTTAAGTACTTTGGTTAGAACATCCGAGCCTGGCGTACCATCTTGATTCAATAATTCAATTCCACGCATGGCACCAACACCGGTTAGTCGTCCCACACATGGAATTTTGGCTTGTTTCCAGGCCAAATAATGACGCTCAATTGCTTCTTGATAACGTTCAGACCAAACAAGCAAATCATCTTCATGAGACAAAACTTCAATGCTGGCCAAAGCAGCAGCACAAGACACTGGATTACCAGAATAAGTACCGCCCAAACTGCCTTTGGGTAAATCAGTCATGAATTCAGGCTTGCCCATCACAGCACCAATGGGCATACCTCCACCCAAACTTTTTGCCAATAACAATAAGTCTGGCTCGACCCCCAGCCTCTCAAAACCAAAACGTGTGCCCGTTCGTCCAAAGCCTGATTGAATTTCATCAAATACCAATAAAATACCATGCTGATCACAGAATGTTCGTAAATATTGTGCAAAATCAGGATTCAACATTTGAAAACCACCCTCACCTTGAATCGGCTCAACAACAATACAAGAAACCTCATTGACATCTATTTCAACGGTCATCAAGCGAGCCAAAGCAGCTTTCGCATCTGCACTGCTCACGCCATTGTCTTTGCTTGGAAAAGGAATGTGGTAAACAGGGCCTGGCAGCGCACCCAAACCTTGTTTGTAAGGTGCTACCTTGCCATTGAGATTTAAGGCTGCCAATGTGCGGCCATGAAAACCGCCATCAAACGCAATAACACCTGTTCTGCCTGTGTGAATGCGTGCAATTTTCAGTGCATTTTCTGTGGCTTCTGCCCCACAATTGGTTAGCATGCCCATTAATGGAGTGGTGCTGGGAATGAATGCAGACAATGCATCCATCAACAAACCATAAGGCCGATGTGGCACTGCATTAAAAGCATAATGGGTTAGCTTCTGAGCTTGCTCAGCAATCGCAGCAACCACTTTTGGGTGGCAATGGCCAATATTCAAAACGCCGATACCGCCAATAAAATCAATATATGATTTGCCTGTTTCGTCCCAAACCGTGGCATTAAGACCGTGCGATAACATGATGGGGTGAACAATAGATAAAGCGGGGCTGATGTGTGTGCTTTGCATGACTGTAAAGTCCTCTTGTGTCGTGTGTTGTTAGAGTCAATCGCTCTATTACAATACTTTTATTCCGGTTGTTCATTTTCGATACTGCCAAGTCGCTAATAAAACCAGATTACACCAAGAGATTCAAACGAAAAAAAAGCGCCCTATTATTCCTTTTTTTCTTATTGTAGTTTTGCCTGCAATTGCAAATGCTCTTTTAACCATGCAACCAATTTCTTGATTTTAGGCATGTCCGCAGCATGCTCTTCATAAGCTAGGTAATAAGCACCATTGCTTGGCAATTCAAAATCCCAAGCACTCACCAATCGGCCGTGGTGCAAATCATCGGCGACCATAAATTTGGGCACCAATGCAATGCCATAACCTGCTTCTGCAGCTCGAATACAAGCTGACCATGTTTCAAAACGAGGCCCTTGGTAACAGCGATCTATCTCAACCGATTGACTTTCAAAATAAGCATGCCATGACGTTGGGCGTGATTGGCATTGAATAAGAATGTGTCCAGAAAAGTCCGTGACATGATGAATGGCACGATTTTGTAAAACATCTTCACGACAAACTGGAATCATCCACTCATCAAATAACTTCATGCTTTCCACGCCTTGCCATGCTCCGCTACCAAACAAAAAGGCAACATCAATGCCCGTTTTTGCTAAGTCAAATGGCTGTACATAATCTCGCATTTCCAAATAAATATCAGGATACAAGTCATAAAAATCTTTGAGTGCAGGAATCAGCCAGCGCGCACCAAAGGTAGGATGCGCAGCCACATTCAATACCTCGTTCTCACAGCCATAAGAAAGCATGTGCAAAGTCGAAGCTTCAACTTGATTTAAAATCTGACGAACCTCAGGCAAATAAACAATTCCTGAAGGCGATAATTTCAAACGCTTGCGTACCCTGCGAAACAAACTGGTTTGCAGGGTGCTTTCGAGCTGAGCAACCTGTTTACTCACCGCACTTTGTGTTAAGTGCAATTCTTCTGCAGCTTGGGTAAAACTCAAAAACCGTGCGGATGCTTCAAAACACTGCAAGGCTGTCATTGAGGGGGTTTGTTTTTTCAGAATGCCTAAATTTTTCATGCTACTTTTTCCTTCTACAACAAATTTTCTTATGATGTGATTTTATTATTTTTAATCAATATTCATTCAAACAGTTGATAAACATTAATATAAGCGCTATTAAAAACAAAAATTTAACATTTTACAAATGATTCATTCAATCCAAAACAGAATGAATACATGAATAATGCTCGCTTGTCAGCGCTTATTGTTTTAAATTAGTCTTAGCAACTCATTTGATATAAGTCAAAAAGTGCCTTATATCAATGTGCAGCAATTCATTTTCAAATGCAATCTTAATTCACTTTACGTTTCACACAACGCTTATAAAATCAAAAAAATGCGCTACTCGGAGAACACTCATATGTTAAAAATATGGAAATGGTATCGAAGCAAATCATTTATGCTTAAGCTAACATCAGGCTTTGTTCTGGGTTTGGCTTGTGGCTTGCTATTTGGCCCTGCAAACACCTTTCTTGCCCCTTTAGGGCAAATCTTCATGAACCTTTTAAAAATGGTTGTGATACCTATTATTTTCTTATCTTTGGTCGTGGCCGTAAATCACTCAGAGCCCAAAGAGCTAGGACGCATTGGTGCCAAAGTATTTCCCATCTATTTAATCACCACAGGTGTTGCAGTTGGCATTGGCATTATTATCGCCAAGTTTATGCGCCCAGGTGAAGGACTCAGCATCCCATTGGATGCTGCCGTCACCGTTCCTGAACGCCCAAGCTTCATGAACACCATCATAGACATGATTCCTGCCAACATCTTAAGCTCATTTGCCAATGGCAATATCTTGGCCGTTGTGTTTGTCGCTGTTATTGTGGGCTTGGCTATTTTGTTCATGCGCCACTCTAGTGATGCATCGCACAGAGACATGGGCAGCGTGTTAATGAAATTCACCGAAGCTGCCAATGAAGTGATTTTGCGAATCTTAAATGGTGTATTGGAGTACGCTCCCATCGGGGTCTTTGGCATTACCGCGGCAACCATTGGCGTACAAGGAATTGATACGGTTATTGCGTTGGGTAAATTCATCTTAACCTCATACATTGGCGTATTTATTATGCTGGCTTTGGTTTATCCAATCCTGCTTAAATTGTGGGGCGTTAAAGTCTTCAAATTCTACAATGACATCAAAGCTGCCGTCTTAACATCATTCGTAACATGCAGCAGCCTAGGCACATTACCCATTACATTGCGCGCTGCGGACAAAGCAGGCATCGGTGAGCGAGTTGCCAAGTTAACCTTGCCCATCGGCGCCACCGTAAACATGAACGGAACAGCCATTCGCTTGGGTGTGGGCGTTGTCTTCGCCGCAGAAATTATGGGGATTCATCTTGGTACACCAGAGTTAATTTCGATTGTGGTTATTGGCACTTTAGCCGCAGTTGGTACTGCAGGCGTTCCTGGTGCAGGTTTAATTGGCATGTCAATTGTATTCTCACAAGCAGGCCTTCCTATTGAAATCGTTGCTTTAACAGCAGGCATCAACGTTTTAGTCGACATGATTTTCACCCTAGGCAATGTTACTGGTGACTTAGTAGCAGCCAAAATGGTGGATCAATCAGAACGCAAAAGAGCCCGTAAATCAGGCATGAATGAATCTGAGATAGAAATAGAAATGAATCCAGTGGTTTTAAAAGCAGATTAAGTTCCAATACCACTAAGAACTAACACTTATGTAATGTATTTATAAAAACACAGAACTGTTAAAGCAAAACAATAGCCACCCTTCAACAAAGGGTGGCTATTGTTTTAAGAGAAAAGCTATCAATACATCTATTTTTAACAATTTGATAGCCTTAATAAAAAAGACATAAAAAAATCCAGTCATAACAATATGCTGGAGTGTTTTATTTTGGTGGGCCCAGTGGGTTTC
>JASLBZ010000108.1 GCA_030146285.1 Neisseriaceae bacterium
CCTCGTTCACAGTTTTATTTGAATTTTGTGCCCAAGTGCTAATGGCTGATTTTAATTGTTCAGTAGACAGGTTTTTTTGGATATAAGGGTCATTGTAAACGGCCAACCAAAGGTTTTGGTTATTGTCCTCATTTAAGACTGCCATCTGGTAAATCACAGAGACTTTGGCACCTTTGTTAATGTTCTTAGCAAACTGCAAAGCCTCAGGGCTTTTCATGCGCACACAGCCATGACTGCGTACACCCGGCACACTGCTAGGTGCTGAAGTACCGTGAATGCCCAAGCCCAATTTCGGTGCACCAAAACGAACAAATACAGGACCTAAAGGGTTGTTAGGGCCTGGCGGAATGGTTTTCACAACGGCACGGCCTGCCGCAGCATTTTCTTTTTGAATGCTCAGGGGCACATACCATGTTGGGTCAAATGCTTTTGCGCCAATTTCATATTCACCAATGGGAGTTTTGGTTTTGTTTTTGCCCACTGCAATTTGATTGGAACGCAGTAATTTGCCATTTTCATAAACGAATAAGCGCAGTTGAGGGATATTAATGACCACGTGTTGGCGGTCACTTTCAATAGCAACATCTGGTTGCAAATCAGCCGCAAATAGAGATGCAGGTAAGAGCATGAGTAAAAACAAAAATGGATTTATTTTCATAAGATTGTCCTAAAATTTATTATTATTGGTGTTTATTGATCATAACATGTGAATAAATAACTGTATGCAAATAGGGCATAATTAAGATGTTTGTGTTGGTATCAAAGCATTGTTGCCCATGGGTGTTGTTAATTTGTATCAGTAAATTTTCTGGAAGTATCTGTTTTATTTTGCTAACTTGTGACATATTAAGCGCATGGCGTTTAATATGCCAACAATAAAAAATGAAGGAGATAGACATGAAAAAAACAGTTTTGGCTGCGTGTTTGCTAGTAACAACATCATTGGCCATGGCAGCAGATCCATTGAATGGCACTGTTTGGAAGACCATTGATGATCAAACCAAAGAAGCAAAAGCTTTGGTGAGATTTACCGAACAAAGTAACGGTACACTGAGTGCCAAGATTCAAAGCATTATGACCAAAGGCGAAGAGAATGCTTGTAGCAAATGCGAAGGCACTTACCACAACAAATCATTAAAAGGCTTAACCATTATTACTGGCTTAAAAAACGTGGGCAAAAATGAATATGAGGGCGGTACGATTTTGGATCCACAAAATGGCAAAACATATAAGTTAAAAGGCCAATTACAAGATGGAAAATTGATTATGCGTGGTTATATTGGTGTTTCAGTATTGGGGCGCAATCAAACATGGATTCGTGCCAATTAGGTGTTGAATTTTGGATGGGCATGAATACAAAAAAGCACCTGATTACAGGTGCTTTTTATTGTCTAGGCTGCCTTAAATATCAATATTTTGGGCAATCAATGCATTGCTTTCAATAAAGTGGCGACGTGGTTCAACTTCGTCTCCCATCAGCATAACAAAAACATCGTCTGCTGCCACGGCATCTTCAACTTTGACTTTCAGTAAGCGGCGTACGGTTGGGTCCATCGTGGTTTCCCAAAGCTGGCCTGGGTTCATCTCGCCAAGACCTTTATAGCGTTGGATGCCCAAGCCTTTTTGGGCTTCTTTAATCAGCTGATTCAATGCAGCACCAAAATGCTTAGCAGGGAAGCTATTGTCACCTTTTTGGTAAGTCACGGGATGATCTAACAAGCCTTCTAACATGGTTGATGTTTTTCTAAGCTGTTGGTAATCCTTACCTTCTAAGAAAACTTGCGTTAAGTAAGTCACCATCACATTGCCATGCAACTGACGAATGATTTTAATTAGGTTGGGTGATTCTTCGCTGGCGTGGATTGCTTCTAAACGGATATCCGGATCGGTAATGACTTTTTCTAAAGCGCTCACAGAAGACACCAGATTGTCTGGGGTACTGATGTCCAAAACGTCAGTATGGAATAGGGCTTCTAAGACGGTTGCATCCACTGCGCGGTTTTCACGGGCAATGAGATTTTGTGTGAGCATGAACTGATTGGCCAAAGTAGAGAATTCATCACCTTCAATAACACGTTCGCCTGCGGTGATTTTGGCATTGTTCAGTGCCAGCGTCAGTAAGAATTGGTTAAGCTCAATATCGTCTTTTAAATAACGTTCTTGTTTGCCATGTTTTGCTTTGTAAAGCGGTGGTTGGGCAATGTAAATATGACCACGTTCCACCAATTCTGGCATTTGGCGATAGAAGAAAGTTAACAATAGGGTACGAATATGCGCACCATCGACGTCGGCATCGGTCATGATGATGATGCGGTGGTAGCGTAGTTTTTCCGGGTTGTATTCTTCTTTGCCAATACCACAGCCTAAAGCGGTGATTAAGGTAGCCACTTCTTGGCTGGCCAGCATTTTTTCAAAGCGGGCTTTTTCAACGTTTAGGATTTTACCTTTGAGTGGCAAAATCGCTTGGAATTTGCGGTCGCGTCCTTGTTTAGCTGAACCGCCTGCAGAATCCCCTTCGACCAAGTACAATTCAGACATGGCAGGGTTTTTTTCTTGGCAATCTGCCAATTTACCTGGCAAGCCTAAACCATCCATAATGCCTTTGCGACGGGTGATTTCACGTGCTTTACGAGCGGCTTCGCGCGCTCGAGCTGCATCTAGAATTTTGCCGCAAATGATTTTGGCTTCATTGGGGTTTTCTTCTAGAAACTCACTTAAACCTTTGTTAATCACTTCGTTGACAACAGGGCCGATTTCACTGGAAACCAATTTGTCTTTGGTTTGAGAACTGAATTTAGGATCTGGCAATTTAACCGATAAAATACAAGTCAAGCCTTCACGCATGTCATCGCCACTGGTGTCGATTTTGGCTTTCTTGGCCGTTTCAGTCGCATCAATGTATTGGTTCATGGTGCGAGTCATGACTTGGCGCAGTGCTGTTAAGTGGCTACCGCCATCACGTTGTGGAATATTATTGGTAAAGCATTGCACCAACTCTTGGTAGCTGTCATTCCATTGCATTGCAACCTCGACACTCATGCCATCTTTTTCGCCTTCGGCGTAGAAGATTTTTTCATGAAGTGGAGATTTTTTTCGGTTTAAATACTGTACAAAGCCTTTAACACCGCCGCTGAATGAGAAGTTTTCGGTTCTGCCATCGCGCTTGTCAATTAACTCAATACCAACGCCGTTATTTAAAAATGACAATTCACGAATGCGCTTGGCCAAAATATCAAAATGGTATTCGACCAAGCCAAAAGTCTCTTCGCTGGCCATAAAGTGCACGCGTGTGCCTTTTTTACTCGTGTCGCCAATCGGAATCAGAGATTGCACAACATCGCCATGGTTAAACTCGACAAAATGTTCAGTACCGTTACGATAAATATTCAAACGCAACCAGTTTGATAGCGCATTCACCACAGAGACACCTACGCCATGGAGGCCGCCTGAGATTTTGTAGCTGTTGCTATCGAATTTACCGCCAGCATGCAAAATGGTCATGATGACTTCTGCAGCAGAACGGCCTTCTTCAGGATGAATGTCGGTTGGAATACCACGACCATTGTCTTCAATGGAAATCGAATTGTCAGCATGAATGGTTACGGTGATTTTGTCACAATGTCCGGCCAATGCTTCGTCAATCGCATTGTCCAAAACTTCAAATACCATGTGGTGCAAGCCTGTGCCATCTTGTGTATCACCAATATACATGCCTGGACGTTTGCGTACTGCATCTAAGCCTT
>JASLBZ010000202.1 GCA_030146285.1 Neisseriaceae bacterium
TAACTTCAAAGCACCTTCAAGTGCAATCGGGTAATGAATACCACGACCCAAAAATAAAGCGTTTTGATGTTGTGAGAATTGTTGTGACCAAACACTGATTTGTGGTTCCAAATTCAATGTGTGTTGGATTGTGCCAGGCAAGTTGCGTAATTCCTGGCTGTATTGTGCCTTGTCTTCATTGCTAACAAAGCCACGCACATGGCCTAAGCTAACTGCCAAGCCAAACAAGGCCACCAATTGGGTGGTGAATGCTTTGGTTGAGGCAACGCCAATTTCCACGCCAGCGCGGGTGTAAAAGACCAATGAGCTTTCGCGAGGTAAGGCACTTTCCATCACGTTGCAAATGGATAGGCTGTATTGGTGACCCAATTTTTTCGCGTATTTTAATGCTTCTAATGTGTCCAAAGTTTCGCCAGATTGCGATAAGGTCAATACCAATTGCTTGGGATTGGCTATCACATCGCGGTAGCGGTATTCGCTGGCCACTTCAACATCTGTTGGGATTTTGGCAATGCTTTCTAGCCAATATTTGGCAGTGAGACCTGCATAAAAAGAGGTGCCACAAGCCAAAATTTTGATGCTATCAATGTCTTTGAAAATGGCATCGGCTTTGTCACCAAAAATCACAGGATTGAAATCATCGTCAATCAAAACTTCTGCTGTGTCAGCAATGGCTTTGGGTTGTTCGTAGATTTCTTTTTGCATGAAATGGCTGTATGGACCAAGCTCCAAAGAAGACAAAGATAAATTGGATATTTTGACTTCACGCGTGACCGCATGGCGGTTGGCATCAACCAATTGTTCAATGCCATGGGAACTTAAGCGAGCGATGTCACCATCTTCTAAGAACACAATATTGCGCGTGTGAGCAATCACAGCGGAAACATCAGAAGCAATAAAGGTTTCATTCTCACCCAAAGCAATGAGCAGTGGGCAGCCCATGCGAGCAACCACCAATTCATCGGCTTGGTCTTTGGCAATCACGGCAATGGCAAATGCGCCATGAAAGCGAGCACAGGCAGCCTGAACGGCTGCGAATAAATGCTGTGCATGTTCGTGGGTGTATTCATAATGAATGCTGTGGGCAATGATTTCAGTATCGGTTTGCGATGTGAATTCATAACCCAATGTTTCTAGGCGTTTGCGCTCGGTTTCAAAGTTCTCAATAATACCGTTGTGCACAACAGCAATTAAATCGTGAGAAACATGAGGGTGAGCATTTGGTTCAGTAACGCCACCGTGGGTTGCCCAACGGGTATGTCCGATGCCCAGTTTGCTAAATAGTTTGGCTTCATTCGTTGCTCGACCCAATTCGGCCACACGACCGACACGGCGAATGCGTTCAATGCCATTGTCGGTTAAAACCGCAATGCCAGCTGAGTCGTAGCCACGATATTCGAGATGTTGTAAGCCGTCAACCAAGAAGTTGACGACGTTTTGATGTTGCCTGATGGCGCCAACAATACCGCACATGATAAGTCCTTTAGGATTTTTTATCGGTTTTTTCTGGTCTTTTCCAGTTGGCCAAACTCACTTGGCGTGAGCGTCCAATGGTCAATTGGTTTTCTGGGCAGGTTTTGGTAATCACACTGCCAGCACCGGTGGTAGCTAAATTTTCAATCGTTAAAGGCGCGACCATCATGGTGCCAGAGCCAATGCGAACTTGGTCTCCAATAACGGTTTTGAATTTGTTCACACCATCGTAATTACAGGTAATGCTGCCTGCACCAATATTGGATTGTGTGCCAATAACAGCATCACCCAAATAGGTTAAATGGTTGGCTTTGCTGCCATTGCCAATGGTGGTATTTTTTACTTCTACAAAGTTGCCAATGTGCACGTTTTCACCCAGTTTGGCATTGGGGCGTAAGCGTGCAAATGGGCCGATGCGAGAGTCTGCACCAACTTCACAGTTTTCCAAATGACTAAAAGGTGCAACCTGAACGCCAGCTGCAATGTGAACATTTTTTAAGACCACATGTGCACCAATCTGAACATCATCACCAAGAACGCAATCGCCTTCGATAACAACACCAACGTCAATGCTGACATCTTGGCCATGTTTTAGTGAGCCACGCAAATCAAAACGAGCAGGATCAGCCAAGGTCACGCCGCCAACCAATAGTTGATGGGCATTGTCTAGCTGAAAAATGCGCTCTAATTCGGCCAACTGAACCTTATTGTTGATGCCGGCAGCCAAATGGTGTTTGGCAACCTGAAGGCCTTGAACTTTTTTACCTTCTTGTACTGCCAAGGCAATCACATCGGTTAAATAATATTCGCCTTGGTTATTGTTGTTTTGCAAAGCGTGCAGCCAAGAGCCAATGTGTTGGTTTGGTAAGCTTAATAGACCCGTATTGAATTCTTGAATGGCTTTTTGCTCAGCATTGGCATCTTTTTCTTCCACAATACCAACAATTTCATTGTCGCTGTTGCGAATAATGCGACCATAGCCGGTGGCGTCGGTAATTGTGTCAGTTAACAAGCTCACATCATCACCTGTGGCAATGGTGCTTAAGTCTTGTAGGGTTTTTACGTCAATCAAAGGCACGTCACCGTACAACACCAAGGTGCGACCCGTTTCAGGTAAGTGGGGTAAAGCCATTTTTAAAGCGTGGCCCGTGCCCAATTGCTCGGTTTGTTCTACCCAATTAACATCATAGGGTGTTGCTGCTATTACAGCCTCTTTGCCATGGCCAACGACGACCGTCATACTTTTAGGTTGCAGAGCTTGAGCAGTTTCGATTACACGCGCCAAAAGGCTTTTGCCACCAATTTGGTGTAAAACCTTAGGTTGTTTTGAATACATGCGCGTGCCTTTGCCCGCAGCTAAAATCACGATGTGCAAATCGTTTAATGCTTGCATAGTGCGTCTTTCTTACTCAATCGATTGCCAATAATTAATTGCTTAATTGGGATTTGTCCCAATGGGTGTTTTCTACTTCTGGTTCTAGCTCTGGATTGACATGCGGTTCTACATGACGCACAGGGCGGTATTGGTTAAAGCGTTGATTGGAAGAATAAGTGCCATCTTCATAATAAACAGCTGCACCACGTGGTGTGGTTTGTTGTAAACCACGGGAGCCATCTTTTTTGGTGTATGTTTCCCAACTGCACGCACTTAAACTCATTATTCCCAAGACAATGGCGCTGATGCTGAATATTTTTTTAATCATGACGCATAACTTTCGTTGTTTTAATGGTTGTTATTCCATTGTAGGTAAATAGGCAGTAAATGTTGTAGGTGATGGGCATAAGCATCACTTACGGGGTTGTCATGGCTTTGTGGACCAAACCAAATGGTTTTCATCCCCATGTTCTTGGCTGTCACCAGATTCGCAAGGCTGTCGTCGACCATAATACAGTGGCGTGGATGCAGGTTGTGTTGTTCGCAAATTAGGCGAAAGCCATCTGGTTCTGGCTTGTAAAGGTAGTTTACATCATCTATGCCGTAGGCTGCCTCAAAACAGTCGCTTATTTTAAGCGTTGACAATAAATGTTGTACATAAAAAGATGGACCATTGGAAAAAACAATTTTGGGTGCGGCAATTTGTTGTAGGTTTTCCAGAAGATTGTCTTCTGCTACCAAGGCTTTACTGATGGGGTCTAAAGGGTGAGAGTGGTGCAAAAACTCACTCACATCAACATGCGGGTGGTGGATTTTAAGTCCTGCCAATGTGGCACCATAATGATGCCAATAATGCACGCGCAAATCTGAGGCATCCTGTAATTCCAAATCAAGCGCTTGTGCCATGTATTGGGTCATGGCGATGTTGATAATGTCAAAAATGCCAGAGTCCGCATGGTGTAAGGTGTTGTCTAAGTCAAAAATCCAAGTGGGCGACATGGCTTAAGCATTTCATGCTAAATGAAGATAATGCTATTATAGCGTATCTCTGGCATGACTCACACATGACATCACTTGGCTTTTAGGAATGAAAAAACAATGAAAAAAATACTCTTGGGTTTATTGGGCGGCTTACTCATATTGGCGCAACCGGCTTTGGCGCAAAAAACATTGCGTGTGGCCGTGCACAATTCATTTGCCTTGCCTTCGTCCATGTTAGAAGCCTTTGAGAAAGACAATCAGGTGAAAGTCAGTATTGTTAAAATGGGCGATTCTGGTGAAATGTTGAATAAGCTGATTTTAACCAAGGCCAAGCCTGTTGCCGATGTGGTTTATGGTTTGGACAATGCTTCTGTTTTTAAGGCGCAGCAAGCCGGAATTTTGGCGCCTGTACAACCTAAGATGAATAATCAGGCCAGAGCACAAGTGCCTTACGCTGTCAGTATTGATTATGCCTATGTCACCATTAATTACGATAAGGCATGGTTTAAGAGTCGTGGTTTGGCATTGCCTAAAACCTTAAATGATTTAACTTTGCCGCAATATAAAAATTTATTGGTTATGCCCAATCCAGCGACATCGAGCCCAGGTTTGGCATTTTTGATGGCCAATATTGAAGGTTGGGGCGAGGAAAGAGCATTTGCTTGGTGGGCAAAAATGCGAGCCAATGGTGTGAAAGTCAGCAAGGGCTGGAGTGAGGCTTATTATACTGAATTTACCCAAAATGGCGGTTCACGACCTTTGGTGGTGAGCTATGCCAGCAGTCCTGCTGCTGAGGTTTTCTTCAGTAAGAAGAAGTTAACAGAATCACCGACAGGCAATTTGTTTTTGGGCGGTGGCACATTTCGCCAAATAGAAGCCGCTGCGGTATTGAAAGGCAGCCAGAATGTGGCAGACAGTCAGGCATTCATTGCATTTTTACGTGACAAACCAGTACAAACAGCCATGCAAACACAAATGTGGGTTTATCCAGTGAATAAAAATGTGCTGCTGGTTCCCGAGTTTCGTTTTGCTCAGCTACCCAAAAAACACAGTACGCCCAATGCGCAAACCATGAGCAATAAGCAAAAAGAATGGGTGAGTCAGTGGACACGGATTGTGTTGCGTTAAGTTTTTAATTTCATGAATAGTTTAACACGCCAAAAGTATCAGGCAGCTTTGGCCGGCATCTTGCCTGTGATTGTCTTGATGGTTTTGGTCATTATGCCTCTTGTTGCCATTGTTCAATATGATCAAGCAAGCATGAGCTTTTCTGTCTTGCAAGATGATTATATTCGTTGGCGCATTGTTTGGACGTTCTTACAAGCATTGGCAACCAGTATACTGACCATGGTTTTAAGTGTGCCATTGGCATGGATGCTCAGTCGCTATCAATTTTTTGGCCGGCAGGCTTTATTGAAATTGTTGTTATTGCCCTTTGTGATGCCAACTTTGGTGGCAGGCATGGGTGTTTTGGCATTGTTTGGCCCCAAAGGTTATTTGGGTGTGGATTTAAGCGATACACCATGGCTTTTGATTTACGGCAATGTGTTTTTTAATTTGCCTATTATGGTGCGAGCGCTCTTACAAGGCTTTATTTTGGTGCCACAAAACAGACTCTATGCAGCCAGAAGTTTGGGCTCTAGTGCGTGGCAAGCTTTTTGGTGTGTTAGCCTCCCTGTGCTTAAGCCATGGCTTACGGGGGCGGCATGTTTGGTTTTCTTGTATTGTTTTTCAGGTTTTGGGTTGGCATTGGTTTTGGGTGGTATGCAATACTCAACGGTTGAAGTTGAAATCTACCAACTCATCGCTTATGAACTGGATCTTAGCACGGCCAGTGTTTTGGCTTTGATTATGTTGTGTGGCACGGCTGTGGCTGCCTTGTTGTATGCGTGGATTAGTCGTGGTTCGTGCGTACCATTGGATCAGCAACGGCAAACCTTACAAAAACCCAAACACATTCAAGAGCACATTGGCATTGCAATGGGTGTTTTATTTTTGTTGTTTTGTTGTGCCGCACCCTTACTTGCTGTGTTATTCCAAGCACTAGGAGCAGGCAGCAGTTGGCAAATATTAAGGCAGCCTGAAACATGGTTGGCCATTGGTAACAGCTTGCGTTTTACTGGCATGGCACTGATTTGTGCTACTGCATTGGGTTTGTTACATGCTATTTGGGCACACCGATTTAAACTGGGTCGCATCAGCACATTTTTGCCTTTTATGGTGTCTCCTGTGGTGATTGCATTTGGTTTGTTACTGACTTATCCAGAGTGGACAGCATCCTTAGGCATTCTTATTGCTGCTTATACCTTATTGGCTTACCCTTTTATTACCAAAGACGTTTTGTCTGTCTTGGATACGTTGCCAGTTAAATACATTCAGGCTGCCAGAAGCTTAGGGGCAAAGCGCTACCAAGTGTTGTGGTTGGTTATTTTGCCATTGATCAAGCCATCACTTCGGCGAGGCATGACATTTGCTGCCGCAACCTGCGTAGGTGAGTTTGCTGCCACATTATTTTTGTCCAGACCCGAATGGAATACGCTAACCACTTTGATTTATCAATTATTGGGTAGGGCAGGCAAAGCAAATTATGATGCAGCGATGGTTTTGTCGCTGGTGTTAATGCTGTTAGCGGGTTTGATTTTTTTGCTGTTGGATGACAATGGTGATGTGGCAGAACGAAAGCAAGGACGTTAAATGTTATCCATACAAAATTTACACAAGGCATTTGGGCAGCAAACCGTCGCAAATTCCATTGATTTGGATATTGGCAATGGCGAAATTGTGGCTTTATTGGGCGCTTCTGGTTGTGGCAAAAGTACATTGCTTAAAATGGTGGCCGGTTTGGAAGCGCCAGATTGTGGGCAGATTTTTTTTGATGAAAAAAACATTACCCATCTTAAACCAGAGCAGCGACATTTTGCATTGATGTTCCAAGATTTTGCCTTATTTCCACATCTTAATGTTTTGGAAAATGTGGCATTTGGCTTGCGTCGTCAAGGCATGAGTAAGGCCGATTCTCATCGATTGGCAGAAGAAATGCTATTGTCTGTTGGTTTGGAATCGAAAAGTTTGGTTAAGACGTGGCAGCTTTCTGGTGGTGAACAGCAGCGCGTTGCCTTGGCTCGTGCTTTGGTGATTCAACCTAAAGCTTTGCTATTGGACGAACCATTTTCCAGCTTGGATACCCATTTAAAAGCACAATTGCAAGCATTGGTATTTGGCTCTAGCCAAGCCAGAAGTCTGCCCACTTTATTGGTAACGCATGACAAGACAGAAGCATTACTTTATGCAGATAAAATTGCCATTATGCAAGAAGGGCGTATCGTCCAGCTTGGGCAAGGAGATGAATTAATCAATCACCCCATCAATTTTGCGGTTGCCAAATTGATGGGATGTGACAATGTGTTTGCGGATGAATACATCCCCCAATTGGCATTGTCTTTGGATTGGGATCGAGGCGATGAAGTGCCGATTGTCAAAGTGGATATTCTGCCTGAAGGCGTTTGCTTAACCTTGAAATGGCGTGATAAAACATTGCGTTGGCGATTGTCGATTCAAGATTGGCATCAATTGCAAAGCTATACAGCCAAGTCAAATGTGATTAAGATAATGGTTAATCAATCTTTGTGTGTGCCATTTGTGGCATAAGGAGAGTAGCATGAAAAAGTTATTGTTGATTGGCGTTGCCAGTGTGTTATTAGCCGCTTGTACGACCAATACCGGCTCATTGGGTAACCGAGATGGTGGCGATACCAGTGTACAAATGAATGGCAAAATTGTGGGTGGCATTAGCCACACATCAAGCAAAGTCACAACGAGTCGTTAGAAACACGAACAAAAAAAAGCCCAACAGATGTTGGGCTTTTTTTTGGCTTAAAACAAAACATCTTGATTCAGCGGTTTTACTTCTTCTCCGGTATCTGTGTTTGCAGTATCTGCGCCATTGTCTTCTATCTGCACCACTGGTTCATTGTTATTTAATGTGTTCTCGTCTTCTTTTTCCGACTGTGTTGGTACATCGCTTAACCAACGAATGGGTGTTAATTTGACGTCTTTGGGTAGCTTGGTGCTGTTTTCTGTACAGGTTAGGCAATTGGCACTGCCACTTCTGTTTTTAATCACGGCTGTCAAACGGGCCTCGTTCACAGTTTTATTTGAATTTTGTGCCCAAGTGCTAATGGCTGATTTTAATTGTTCAGTAGA
>JASLBZ010000203.1 GCA_030146285.1 Neisseriaceae bacterium
ATAGTGTAATAAATCAAAACTTTAAAGATTTTGAACTATTAATTATTGACGACTGCTCAACAGATGAGACTGTACAAACCATCAAAAACCACATAAAAAGCGACAAACGAATACAATTACTAGAAAACACACAAAATATGGGGGTTGCATTAACTCGAAACATTGGAATTATGAAAGCAAAATATCCCTATATTTGCTTTTTAGATAGCGATGACTTATGGGATAGAAATAAACTCACTAGTTTTTATAATGAGTTCCAGAAAGGCTCCTCGGTTCTGTATTCTTATTACACTCGATTTGGTGACTCTATCCCCAATAAGCTAGTTAAAGCACCGAGCCATATTGATTATAAAAACCTATTACGTGGTAATTGTATTGGTAACTTAACCGGAGCATATGATAGTAGAAAAATTGGGAAGGTACTACAAAAACCAATTCACCACGAAGACTATCTAATGTGGTTAGAAATTCTTAAGAAGTCAGCTGTAGCTCATTGTATTCCACATAATTTAGCATCTTATCGTGTCTGCTCTCAATCTTTATCTGGCAATAAAATAAAAAGCATTCTATGGACGTGGGATATCTACACAAAAGAATTACATCTGAATAAGCTGTATAGCTTTTATTTGTTGCTACAGAATATAAAAAACTCCATATTCAAAAGGATAATATAATTTCACTTTATAAGCATGGCATGTATAATACATTTTAGTTTAAATATCAAATACAAATAGGTATATCAAATGCCATTAGACGGTATGACACAACCCATAAACACCAAAACAATAACCAAAGAAAAATTAATCTATTTATACTTCAAACGTGGTTTAGATATTTTATTTTGTATTCTTTTCGCACCATTATTTGCTATCGTTTGTTTCATTTTTTCTATTTTAATCAAGCTAGATTCAAAAGGTTCGGCTTTTTATACTCAGAATCGAGTTGGAAAAGATGGTTATATTTTTAAAATTTACAAACTGCGCTCCATGGCAATAGATTCAGAACAAGAATCGGGTGCTGTATGGGCACAAAAAAATGATCCTCGCGTGACACGAATTGGTACATTTATCCGCAGAACCCGTGTTGATGAATTACCGCAAGTTTGGAATATTTTAAAAGGTGACATGAGCCTGATTGGCCCTCGCCCAGAAAGAGCAGATTTAACTGAGCAATTTGCCAAAGAAGTGCCTGACTTTAAAAAGCGTTTGGCAATGCGTCCGGGTATCACGGGATTGGCACAAGTTAATGGTGGCTATGAATTAACGCCAGCTGAAAAACTAAAGTATGATTTAAAATACATTCAAAATTGCTCACTACTTTTGGATATCCAAATTTCATGGAAAACCGTTTTTGTACTGTTAACTGGTCACGGCGCTCGTTAAGTTATTTATTTTCTTTCATGTAATTCTAGCATTCTTTTAACTTTCTTAATCTTACTCAGATTCTACATAAACCATAATGAGTTCTACCTCATTATGGTTTATAATCAATTCCAATTTATGTTTATTGATTGCTAGATTCTCATCATGTCAAACCATGCCGAACGCTTAAGTGCGTTAGTCGAAAAATTTCATTCACATCAAGCCACTATTGGTATTATTGGGCTTGGTTATGTTGGCTTGCCTTTGTTGCTGCGTTATACCGAAGTGGGGTTTAAGGTCATTGGTTTTGACATTGACCCCAAAAAAGTCGATGCCTTAAACCAAGGAAAAAGTTATATCGAGCACATTGCTGCCGATAAAATTCAAGCTGCTCAAAATAACTTCACGGCCACCACCGATTTTAGCCAAATTAGCGACTGTGATGCGCTGATTTTGTGTGTACCAACGCCGCTTAACCAATATCGTGAGCCGGACTTAAGTTTTGTACTGGACACAACAGACAGCTTAAAGCCGTATTTGCGTGCTGAGCAAGTATTGTCGCTAGAAAGCACCACCTACCCTGGTACCACAGAAGAAGAATTATTACCTCGCATTCAAGAGCAAGGTTTAACGGTGGGTGAGGATTTTTATTTGGTGTATTCGCCTGAGCGTGAAGACCCGGGCAACCCTAATTTTGAAACCCGCACCATTCCCAAAGTGGTTGGTGGTCATACAAAGGCTTGTTTGCAAGCCGGTTTAGCCATTTATGGCGAGGTGATTGACCAAGTGGTTCCTGTGAGTTCGACCAAAGCGGCTGAAATGACCAAGTTATTGGAAAACATCCACCGTGCAGTCAACATTGGTTTGGCCAATGAAATGAAGATTGTGGCCGACAAGATGGGTGTGGATATTTACGAAGTGATTCATGCTGCGGCCAGCAAGCCCTTTGGTTTTGTGCCTTATTATCCAGGTCCGGGCATCGGTGGGCATTGCATTCCGATTGACCCGTTTTATTTAACGTGGAAAGCCCGGGAATACGGTGTGAACACGCGTTTTATTGAATTGGCCGGTGAGATTAACTCAAGTATGCCTGACTATGTGGTGAACAAAGTGGCTTTGGCGCTGAATGACCAAGAAAAAGCGCTAAAAGGCAGCCGTGTTTTGGTATTGGGCATCGCTTACAAGAAAAATGTCGATGATATGCGCGAAAGTCCATCGGTGTTTATTATGGAAAAACTAGAAGCTTTGGGTGCTCAGATTGCGTATAGCGATCCACATGTGCCAGTATTCCCGACCATGCGTGAACACCATTTTGATTTAAGCAGCACTGAGCTCACGGCTCAAAATCTGGAAAGCTTTGATTGCGTATTATTGGCAACCGATCACGACAAATTTGATTATGACTTTATCAAAACCCATGCCAAATTAATCATTGATACCCGTGGTAAGTTCAATAAAAACCTACCCAACGTGGTTAAAGCATAAAAGGAAAAATGCTGTGTTTGATATTATTAAGAACCGCAAAATTAAAGTTGCTTTGGTCGGTTGTGGCCGCATTGCCAATAACCATTTTGCAGCCATCCAAACCCATGCCAGTGATTTGGACTTGGTTGCCATTTGTGACACTGACCCTTCTGCCCTAGCTGCGGCACACAAAACAACAGGCGCACAGGCTTTTGCTTCATTAAATACGATGTTGGCACAAACCGATGCTGATTTGGTGATTTTAACCACGCCATCAGGCCAACACCCTGACCAAGCCATTGCTTGTTTTGAAGCGGGCTTTCATGTGTTGACAGAAAAACCCATGGCAACCCGCTATGCAGATGGTGTGGCCATGGTTAAGGCTGCGGACAAAGCCGGCAAACGCTTATTTGTGGTGAAACAAAACCGTTTGAATGCCACTTTGCAATTGTTAAAACGCGCAGTATCCGAAAAGCGTTTTGGCAACATCAATATGGTGCATTTGAATGTCTTTTGGACACGTCCGCAAGACTATTATGATCAAGGTGATTGGCGTGGCACTTGGGAATTTGATGGTGGCGCCTTCATGAACCAAGCCAGCCATTATGTGGATTTAATGGAATGGCTAATCGGCCCAGTCCAAGACGTGCAAGCAATGATTTCAACCCATCGAGATATTGAAGCAGAAGACACAGGCGTTGTGAACATTCGCTGGCGCAATGGTGCTTTGGGCTCAATGGCTGTAACCATGTGCACCTACCCCAAAAACTACGAAGGCTCAATCACCATTTTGGGTGACAAAGGCACGGTTCGTGTGGGTGGTGTTGCGGTTAATGACATTCAGACTTGGGATTTTGAAGACACACAAGACTATGACGCAGCAGTCAAAGAAGCCAATTACCAAACCACATCGGTTTATGGTTTTGGTCACCCTTTGTACTACAAAAACGTGGTTGATGTGATGCGTGGTGAAGCCGAACCCATGGTCGATGGCCGTGAAGGTTTGAAATCTTTAGAATTGTTGATTGCCATTTATTTGGCTGCGCGCGATGGTAAGACCGTTTCTTTGCCATTGATGTATTGATTTTCTGAACACCAAGGCAGCCTGTTGTTTTACAGGCTGCCTTATTATTGGATAAAACATGTCTAATTTGTATACGGCGCATGCAAGCGCTATTATCGACAATGGTGCGCGCATTGGTGCGGGTAGCCGAATTTGGCACTTTGTACACGTGTGTTCTGAAGCCGTTATTGGTGAAAATTGCTCTTTGGGGCAAAATGTTTTTATTGGCAATAAAGTCATTATTGGCAACGAATGCAAAATCCAAAACAATGTCTCGGTTTACGATGATGTGACTTTAGAAGATGGCGTGTTTTGTGGTCCAAGCATGGTGTTTACCAATGTGTACAACCCTCGTTCACTGATTGCACGCAAATCAGAATACCGTCCAACCTTGGTCAAAACAGGCGCAACACTCGGTGCAAACTGCACAATTGTGTGTGGCAATACCATTGGTCGATTTGCCTTTATTGGTGCAGGTGCGGTGATTAATAAAGATGTACCCGACTACGCTTTAATGGTCGGTGTGCCGGCAAGACAAATTGGCTGGATGAGTGAGTTTGGTGAACAATTGGATTTGCCATTGTCTGGCGAAGCCACCATAACCTGCCCGCACTCCAAGCAACGCTATCAACTCTCAGGTAAGCAAGTCACTCGCTTAGATTCGGTGAAATAACATGCAATTTATTGATTTAAAAACACAACAACAACGCCTCAAAGCCCAAATTGATGCCAACATTCAGACGGTTTTATCCCATGGCAAATACATCTTGGGCCCAGAAGTGGATGTATTAGAAAACCAATTGGCACAGTATGTTGGTGCCAAGCATTGCATTAGCTGTGCCAATGGCACCGATGCACTGCAAATTGCTTTGATGGCTTTGGATATCGGCCCAGGCGACGAAGTCATCACACCCGGATTTACCTATATTGCCACGGCTGAAACCGTCGCACTTTTGGGTGCAACGCCTGTGTATGTTGATGTTAAAGAAGACACTTACAATTTGGATGCAACGCTTTTAGAAGCGGCCATCACACCACGCACCAAAGCCATTATTCCTGTGTCTTTGTATGGTCAATGTGCAGATTACGATGCGATTAATGCCATTGCCCAAAAATACAATTTACCCGTGATTGAAGATGCTGCGCAAAGCTTTGGCGCCAGCTACAAAGGCAAAAAATCAGGCAATCTCACCACAATTGCCTGCACCAGTTTTTTCCCAAGTAAACCTTTGGGTTGCTATGGCGATGGCGGCGCGATGTTGACCAATTGCGATGAATTGGCCATCAAACTACGCCAAATTGCCCGTCATGGCCAAGACAGACGTTACCACCACATTCGTGTGGGCGTGAACAGCCGCTTAGATACCTTACAGGCTGCCATCTTATTGCCTAAATTGGCGATTTTGGATGAAGAAATGGCCATGCGCCAACAAGTGATTCAGCGTTATGAAAAACTGCTGGCCGATATTGACGTGATCACGCCTCACATTGAAGCGCACAACATCAGTGCCTTTGCCCAGTACACCATTCGTGTTAAAAACCGCGCTCAGGTGCAAGAAAAATTGCAAGCCGCTGGCATCCCAACCGCGGTGCATTACCCGATCCCATTGAATAAACAGCCTGCGGTGGCAAGCGATGATGTTTTGCTCATTGGCGACAAAGTAGCCGAAGAAGTCATGAGTTTGCCCATGCACCCTTATTTGACAGAGGCAGAACAAATTTTGATTTGTGAACAGTTGCGACATGCCATCTAGAAAACTGCATGTTTTAATCATTCCTTCTTGGTATCCACACCACGAAACCGATGTGCGTGGGCGTTTTTTTCAAGAGCATGCAAAAGCCATGGAAAAAAAAGGCTGCCAAGTGGGCGTGATTTATCCACAATTAGACTCACTGAGTAAACCGAGCAATGTCTGGCAAACGCATTATGGTTTTCAACACAACCAAAACAAACAAGTTCCCGTGTTAAAACACCAGCAAATCAATTGGTTTCCCAAGCTGCCTAGCCTGACCAGCACTTGGTGGCTTTACTTGGGCAAAAAGTTATTGGCGCGCTACATTACCCAATATGGCAAACCCGATGTGATTCATGCCTGCTCTATTTTTGATGCTGGTTTTTTGGCTGCCTATGCCCAAAAAACATACCAAATTCCTTATGTTTTAAGCGAGCACAGCTCAGCTTTTGCACGCAATTTGCTGTCTGATAGTCAATTACAGGCTGCCTGTCACGTTGTGGATGCAGCCCAATATGCTTGCGCGGTAAGCCCTAAGTTTGTGGCCCGTTTAGACAAAAAACTGCCTAAAAAAAGCCCATGGCAATTGATGCCAGACATGGTGGCGCAATCTTTTTTTGATGCGCCTTTGTCTTCATTGAATACCATGGTGTTTCGCTTTGCCATGATTTGTGGATTGAATGCCAATAAATCAGTGGATCTGGCCATCAAAGCGTTTATTGCTTTTCATGAACAATTTCCCAACAGTCAATTGGTTATTGGCGGTGATGGTCAACAACGGGACTATCTGCGTGAATTGGTCAAAGAAAGCTCTGCCAAGTATGCCATCCACTTCTTGGGCGTTTTGACCCAAGAACAGGTGATTCAGACCATCCAAAATGCGCATGCTTTACTGCAAACCAGCCAATATGAAACCTTCTCCATTATTGTTGCTGAAGCCCAAGCACTGGGTAAACCTGTGATCAGCACTTTGTGCGAAGGCCCTGAGTCAATTATCACGCCGGATTCGGGAATTTTGGTTGAAAAAAACAATGTTGCAGCCTTAAAAGATGCCATGGTTCATCTGGTGAATCACTATGATGACTTTAAGCCTGAGGCCATTCGTGCTTCTTGCCAAGCGCGCTTTGGTGAAGAAGCCATCACTGCCAAATGGCTGTCCTGCTATCAGGAGCATGCATGCGTTTAAAAACCATATTGGGTTTTGCGCTAGGCCCAATTGGTGTGGGTTTGGTGAGCTTAATCAGCCTACCCATTATCACTTGGTTCTTTAGCATCGAAGACATCGGTCGCATTGCCATGTTGCAAATGGTCACGGCTTTGGCAACGATTGCAGCAACCTTGGGTTTGGACCATGCTTTTGTACGTGAATACCATGACAGCCCCAATCAAAAAGCCCTGCTTTGGAACACGTTGGCACCCGTGTTGTTACTGCTTTTGATTGTATGTGGTCTGGGCGCTGTTTTCTTTGCCAGTGATATTGCTTGGGCTTTGTTTGATTTCAGGCTGCCTGTTTATGGGCATTTGACCTTATTGTGTATTGTTGCTGCGGTTTTAACCCGATATTGCTCGTTAATCTTGCGCATGCAAGAGCAAGGCTTGGCATATTCGATTAGCCAGATTTTGCCCAAGTTGATTTTTCTGGGCTTGGTTTTATTCTTGGCTTATACGCTTAAAAGCCATCATTTTTATGAGTTAATCTGGGTACACACCTTATCCATTGTATCGGTTGCCATTTTGTTTGCCATCAATACCCAAAAGCATTGGTTTTTGGCATGGCAAGAGAAAATCAACACTCAGCAAATTCAATCTGCTTTGGGCTTTGGTTTTCCCTTAATGCTCGGTGGTTTTGCCATTTGGGGTTTGAACAGTATTGACCGATTTTTCTTGCGCCTTTATTCCAGTATGGAAGCCCTAGGCTTGTATTCGGTGAGTTTAAGTTTTGCCAATGCTGCCACCATCGTCACCAGTGTTTTTACCACTTTGTGGGCACCCAGTATTTTCAAAGCCTTAGCACAAGACCAAAACAATATGGCATTTTTTTATGCGGCCAAAAAACACATGCTCGCAGCGGTTGTCATCATTGCGAGCTTGGTGGGTAGCCTCAGTTTTGTTGTGCCCTACTTTTTACCCAAGCAATATGCAGCCATTGAATTTTTATTGCCCGCTGTGTTTTTAATACCGCTTTTGTATGCGTTATCTGAAGCTTGCGCCATTGGTATCCAAGTGGTTAAAAAAACCCATTACACCATGTGGTGCGCAGCCATTGGCTTATTGATTAGCATTGCTGCCAATGATTTTTTGGTGCCGTTATACGGCCCATTCGGCGCAGCATTGGCCGCCTTGTTGGCATATCATTTTTTTGTATTCAGTCGCATCGCCATTGCCAAAAAACTGTGGCAAACATTCAGTCTAACGGCCATTTTCTTGCCTTTACTCATGGTTGCCAGTGTTGCCATTTTGGGTTTATTTTGGCACAGCGCCTGGCTGCATCTTGTGTGGTTATTGG
>JASLBZ010000235.1 GCA_030146285.1 Neisseriaceae bacterium
CAATTGGTAGAGTATCGGTCTCCAAAACCGAGGGTTGGGGGTTCGACACCCTCCTGGCCTGCCAAAACAAACTAATCGGCCCAGTGCCGATTAGTTTTTTTGTATTTAAGAAGAGAGCAGATGAAAAGCAAAAATCTTCCTGAAAATCCAGTTCAAGATAAGCTGGTGACTAAGGTGCCAAAGGCGGAGTTGAAGCAACGAGCTCATGCAGAGGCAAGCCACAGTAAAAAAATGGATAAAGTGAAATTCACTTTAGCCATTATTGTTGTTTTGGCTTCTTTGGTTGGCTATTACACATTAACGTCAGTTTTGCCGAACTATATTCTTGCTGCGATACCCGTGGTTGGTGTGGTTATTGCTTTGGGTATTGTTTTCTTTTGGTGTAGTTTGGGTAAGAATTTACTTGCCTATATTCGTGAATCAACTGTTGAGTTGAAAAAAGTTGTTTGGCCAGAGCGAAATGATGCCATCAAGACAACAATTTATGTTGTTTTGTTTGTTGCTGTATTGGCAATGGTGATTTGGTTGGCGGATAGCTTAATTTCTTGGCTGTTCTTTGACGTGTTATTGAAAAGGGGTTAAGAATGTCTATGCGTTGGTATGTGGTACATGCTTATTCTGGCTTCGAAAAAAATGTTCAAAAAACGCTGAAAGAGCGTATTGTTCGTGAAGAGATGGAGCACTTGTTCGGTCAGGTTTTGGTGCCGGTCGAAGAGGTTGTGGATATTAAAAATGGTCGCCGCGTTGTGAGTGAGCGTAAATTTTATCCAGGTTATGTGTTGGTTGAGATGGAATTGACTGACGATTCATGGCACTTGGTGAAAAGTACGCCACGAGTGACTGGTTTCTTAGGTGGCTCAGGAAATCGCCCATTGCCAGTTTCTCAACGTGAAGTTGATGTAATTATGCAACAGGTTCAATCAGGTGGTGAGAAGCCAAGGCCTAAGGTTGAATTTGAAGTTGGTCAAAATGTCCGTGTCATTGAAGGTCCGTTTGGAGACTTTAATGGTGTGGTAGATGAGGTGAATTACGAGCGCAACAAGCTACGTGTTTCAGTACAGATTTTTGGTCGTGAAACACCTGTTGAGCTAGATTTCTTGCAAGTGGAAAAACTTTAACCCTTAATGTATCAATTGATTACTTGCTTGCAAAATCAATAAAGGTTAAAATAATCGACTTTCTTTGGGGAGCGGACGTTGTGTTCGCGTTGACCCGTTTTTGGAGTATTTAAGTAATGGCTAAGAAAATCATTGGCTATATCAAGCTGCAAATCCCAGCTGGTAAAGCAAATCCATCTCCACCAGTTGGTCCAGCATTGGGTCAACGTGGTTTGAACATCATGGAATTCTGTAAAGCGTTTAACGCACAAACTCAAGGCATGGAACCTGGTCTACCAGTTCCTGTAGTGATTACTGCATTTGCAGACAAATCATTCACGTTTGTGATGAAAACGTCTCCTGCAGCTGTGTTGTTGAAAAAAGCTGCTGGTATTCAAAAGGGTAGCCCAAGTCCTCTAACCAACAAAGTTGGTACTGTGACTCGTGCTCAATTAGAAGAAATTGCTAAAGCAAAAGAACCTGATTTGACTGCTGCTGACCTAGATGCTGCTGTACGCACCATCGCTGGTTCTGCTCGTTCAATGGGTCTTGAAGTGGAGGGCGTGTAAATGGCTAAGGTTTCTAAACGTTTACAAGCACTTCGTGCTTCTGTTGATTCTAATAAATTGTATCCAGTTGGCGATGCAATTGCTTTGGTTAAAGAATCTGCAACTGCTAAATTCAATGAATCAGTTGATGTTTCAGTTAACTTGGGTGTTGACCCACGTAAATCTGACCAAGTGATCCGTGGTTCTGTGGTATTGCCTAAAGGTACTGGTAAAGTAACTCGCGTAGCTGTTTTCACCCAAGGTGCTAACGTTGAAGCTGCAAAAGCTGCAGGCGCTGACATCGTTGGTTTTGAAGATTTGGCTGCTGAAGTTAAAGCTGGTAACTTGAACTTTGATGTTGTTATTGCTTCTCCAGATGCAATGCGTATCGTTGGTCAATTGGGTACGATTTTAGGCCCACGTGGTTTAATGCCGAATCCTAAAGTTGGTACTGTTACACCTAACGTTGCTGAAGCAGTTAAAAATGCTAAAGCAGGTCAAGTGCAATACCGTACAGACAAAGCTGGTATCGTTCACGCTACTATCGGTCGTGCTTCTTTTGAAGCTGCTGATTTGCGTGAAAACTTTGATGCTTTATTGGATGCGTTGGTTAAAGCTAAACCTGCTGCTGCTAAAGGACAATACTTGAAAAAAGTAGCTGTTTCTAGCACGATGGGTGTTGGCGTTCGCATCGATACGAACAGCATTAAAGACTAATTGTCTTAAGAAATATAAGCTGCCTGAAACATCAGGCAGTTTTATTGGGCTACTTAATTATTTAAGTAGGTTGTCCAAGACCGTAGGGATCGCTTTGCGATTTAATATTCACCCTACGCAGACGGTAGTCCCGAGAATGAATATTATCAAGTTTACTTGTTAAATGTCTTTTCTTGGTTGCCGCGCTGGTTGAAGCATTTTATAAATGTTTCTTTGTTATTAACAGTGGGAGGTAGACCTTGAGTCTCAATATTGAAGCCAAAAAGGCAACGG
>JASLBZ010000122.1 GCA_030146285.1 Neisseriaceae bacterium
CCGCCTTTGATTTGACCGTATAAAGTCACATCAGCCATAGCTGCAACAGGTAAAGCAGTTAAAGCCAAAGCAATAAGAGTTTTTTTCATTGCTGAATTCCTTATCAATGTCTAATTAAATGAACTTAAATGTCGCTGGTGCAACAAATTCAAGCTTTAGGGTTAACCGCTGTACTCATAATGAGCTAGGCGATTGATGCATTCAATATAAATGCTCAGTATTCAAAACTCAAATATTAAAACCTGGCCACCAACTGCATTAAATATCATTGTCATTAATATATTCATACAGAATATATTAGTATCCGAATTTCAGATACTTAGTATAAATATCTGTTTTTTAGAAATTTATTATTTTATGTTGTAATTATACCAATCTCGTTTTCCTATTTGCATAATCACCACAGTTATTGGGATTCATAGCCAACTTCAACCCCAATATCGCTCTATATTCCTGTGTTTTTCTACTTGTGTCGCACATTCTCACTCTTATTCGTGCGCAGAAAAACACATGCCTAAGACAGCAGCCAGTGGAAAATTAACACAGTTTAACCCTTTTAAAGGCTGAACTTTCGAGGCAGACCATGCACTAAATTTCCATGCTGAAAATTTCTTTAGCATACTTATTAACAGAAGGAATACCCGATGAAAAAATTATTGCTTCCTTTAATATTCTTTTTAAGTACGGCATTTTCCTTTGCTGCAGTGAATATTAATACTGCATCTGAAAGCCAATTAATCTCATTGTCTGGTATTGGTCCTGCCAAAGCCAAAGCCATTATTCAATACCGAGATGCCAATGGCGCGTTTAAAACCACCGCAGATATTCAGAAAGTGAACGGAATTGGCCCTGCCATCTTTGAGCGCATTCAATCGGATATCACCATCGACAAAGCACCTGAAAAACCAGCAGCAGCAAAACCTGCTCTGTCTTCAACAGCAAAATAAGCATTGATTGACCTTACCGATGATTTTTAAAAACCAAAAATATGATCCACAAACACAAAAAAGAGCCCGAGGGCTCTTTTTTATTGGTACTCAAATCTGGTTTAATCTAATTTACCATGGCATTGCTTGTACTTTAAGCCACTACCACAAGGACACGGTGAGTTGCGTTGAATGTATATGCCTTGCTCGCGCAAAGCTTCTTCACTGTAATCTGTGATGTCATCTAAAATACGTGGCGGCTGTGGCTCTGTCTCGGCCACAATGTCTTCATTCGGTTCAATGCGAACGGAAATTAACGCCTTGGCAACTTCATACTCAATGTCCATCAGTAAGCGTTCAAACATCTGGAATGCTTCGCGCTTGTACTCTTGCTTCGGATTCTTTTGAGCATAACCACGCAAATGAATGCCTTGGCGCAAATAATCCATCGCTGCCAAATGCTCACGCCAATTGGAATCCACAATCTGTAAGGTCACATTGCGTTCAAAGCCTTGCATGATTTCGGTACCAGCCAAATCCAGCTTGGCTTGGTAATTGTCTTCTACCGCAGCCAAAATACGTTCTGTGATTTCTTCATTTTCCAAATGTGAATCGGCTTCAATCCAAGCTGCAATGTCCAAGTGGGTATTGAATTCCGTGGCCAGAATATTGTGTAAACCAGGTACATTCCATTCTTCTTGCATGGTATCGCTTGGGATGTAGGTTGCGACCACGTCCGAGATAACATCTGTGCGCATGTCTTTAACCACGGCTGAGATGTCTTCATTTTGCAAAATTTCATTACGGCGTTGGTAAATGACTTTGCGTTGGTCATTGGCGACATCATCGTATTCTAGCAATTGTTTACGAATATCGAAGTTACGACCTTCGACTTTTTTCTGTGCGCCTTCGATTTGACGGGTTAGCAATGAGTGCTCAATCGCCACGCCTTTTTCGGGTGCCAAACGATCTAGCAGTGATTTTGCACGGTCCAAAGCAAACAAACGCAATAAAGTATCGTCAAACGACAAGTAAAAACGGCTAGAACCTGCATCGCCTTGACGACCGGCACGACCACGCAACTGGTTATCGATACGGCGACTTTCATGACGTTCTGTACCAATAATATGCAAACCACCGGCAGCCAACACTTCATCATGTACCACTTGCCATTTGGCCTTTAACTGGCTAATTTTCTTTTCTTTGTCCGCATCAGACAGTGTTTCATCAGCCTCAATGGCTTGCTCATCCATGGCAAAACTACCGCCTAAAACAATATCCGTACCACGGCCTGCCATATTGGTTGCCACAGTAATCATGCCAGGCTTACCTGCTTGGGCAATAATATCGGCTTCGCGTTCATGCTCTTTGGCATTCAGTACATTGTGTTTTAGTTTGGCTTTGTTTAACAGCTCGGCAATCATTTCCGAGTTTTCAATACTGGTTGTGCCCACCAAGATGGGTTGGCCTGCTGCATTGCGCTCTTTAATATCGGCAATCACAGCATCGTATTTTTCTTCTGTGGTGCGGAAAATCTGGTCGTTGGTGTCTTTGCGTTGCATCGGGCGGTTAGTTGGAATAATCACGGTTTCTAAGCCATAAATACTCTGGAACTCAAATGCCTCAGTATCTGCCGTGCCCGTCATGCCTGAAAGCTTATTGTACAAGCGGAAATAATTTTGGAAGGTAATCGATGCCAACGTTTGATTTTCTTTTTTAATGTCCACGCCTTCTTTGGCTTCAACAGCTTGGTGCAAGCCATCTGACCAACGGCGTCCTGACATCAGGCGTCCTGTAAACTCATCGACAATCACGATTTCGTCAGCTTGAATCACATAGTGCTGATCCTTAACGAATAAATTGTGTGCTCGCAAGGCTGCCATTAAATGGTGCATCAGCATGATGTTGCCTGCGGTATACAAGGAATCACCTTCGTTTAACAAGCCCATTTCTTGCAAAACTTCTTCTGCATGCTCATGACCTGCTTCGCTAAGCAATACGGTATTGTTTTTTTCATCAACCCAAAAATCACCTTCGCCTTCTTCTTCTTCTTGGCGAATCAATTTGTCCGGAACTTGGTTCATGATTTGATACAAATTCACATTATCATCAGCCTGACCTGAAATAATCAACGGTGTTCTGGCTTCATCAATTAAAATCGAGTCAACTTCATCGACCACAGCAAAGTTCAATTCACGTTGCACACGCTCAGAAACATGATTGACCATATTGTCGCGCAAGTAATCAAAACCATATTCATTATTTGTGCCGTAGGTAATATCGGCTGCATAAGCTGCTTGCTTGTCTTGAGTTTGCATGTCACTAATGGCAATGCCAACACTTAAACCTAAGAAGTTATACAGTTTTGCCATTAACTGCGCATCACGTTTTGCCAAATAGTCATTGACGGTCACAACGTGAACGCCTTTGCCCGTTAAGGCATTCAAATACACTGGCAGCGTTGCCACCAAGGTTTTACCTTCACCGGTACGCATTTCGGCAATATTGCCATCATTTAAAACCATGCCACCGATCAATTGCACATCAAAATGGCGCATGCCCAATGTGCGTAAAGATGCCTCACGACACACTGCAAATGCTTCTACCAAAACATCATCAACTGTAGCACCATCGGCAATGCGCTGTTTGAACTCAAGCGTTTTGGCTTGTAAGTCTGCATCGCTTAATTTTTGGACTTCTTCTTCAAGTGCATTAATTTTAGTGACAACTTTTTGATACTGCTTTAATAATCGATCATTTCGACTACCAAAGATTTTCTTCGCCATTTGCGTTAACATAGTAATCCTAAGGCCCTTTTTATCATCATTAAGGCATAAAAAATAATGAGTAGATTCTAGCACAAGCCCGAATCACACGTCTCATTCCAGATAAATTTGTTGTACAGATAATTGCTGCGCTGCTCACATTTAGTGGCATTTATGCAAAAATAAAACTACCCAGTCGGTATATTGGAGCAATTGACATGATTTTAAACCGTTGGACCAAAAAAAATACACCTTTAGGTCAATTGATTCAACAAAGCGAACGCTGGATTCGCCTTGAACAAGACTTACAAAAACGGTTACCACCCAATATCGCCCCTTTTTGCCATGTTATTTGTATCAACCAAGAACATTGCCTGATTTTGGCAGTCGATAACAACCTGGTTGCCAATCGATTACGCATGGTATTGCCTTCATTAGTGCCCGAGCTCCAATTGATTGATTCCGATATTGACAGCATTCACGTTAAAATCAAACCACGACCCATCGCCAAGCCCAAGAACAAAGAGGTTAACTTTAGCGATGCAGCGCTTGATAGCTTCACCCAAGCAGCAAAACACGTTAGCGACTACCCAAGATTGGCACAGGCGCTGGAGCAATTTGCACAAAAGCGACAATCATCAAAATAACCAAGTCGCGGCTTATCAATCCTACATTGGAGACAACCATGGTATTACTGGCACAACCGTTGCAACTCAAACACCATACCCTGCGCAATCGCATTATCATGGGTTCCATTCACACCGGCTTTGAAGAACACCCTCAAGGTGCCGAACATCTCGCTGCTTTTTATGCCGAACGCGCCAAAGGCGGTGTTGCCTTAATCATTACCGGAGGCATCTCACCCAATGCAGAAGGCTGTGTTGTTGAAGATGGTGCCAAACTCACCAATTCAGATGAAGTGCTTTGGCATCAAGAGGTGACCGATGCCGTACACCAGCATGGCGCCAAAATCTGCATGCAAGTTTTGCACACTGGTCGCTACTCAGTGAGTCGCCAGCCAGTTGCACCCAGTGCCATTCAAGCGCCAATCAACCCAGCCAAACCTCGAGCTTTGTCTTTAGATGAGGTCAAACAAACCGTTCAAGACTACATTCAATGTGCTCTGTTGGCCAAAGAAGCTGGCTATGATGGCGTTGAAGTCATGGGCAGTGAAGGTTATTTGATTAATCAATTTATTGCCCCTGCAACCAATGTGCGCACAGATGAGTACGGTGGTTCTTTAGAAAACCGCCACCGTTTTGCAGTTGAGGTTGTGAATGGGATTCGCCAAGCCTGTGGCGATGACTTTTTAATCATCTACCGAATTTCGCTTTTGGACTTGGTTGCCAATGGTTCAACATGGGAAGAAAATCAAATCTTAGCCGAAAAAATCACCAACGCGGGTGCTGATATGTTCAATACCGGTATTGGTTGGCATGAAGCCAGAATCCCGACCATTGCCACAAGCGTACCTCGTGCAGCATTTGCGCAGTTCACAGCCAAACTGACCCAAATTAGCAGCATTCCTGTGATTGCAACCAATCGCATTAATATGCCCGATGTTGCCGAAGCCATTTTAGAAAGCCATGAAGCCGATGCGGTGTGTCTTGCTCGTCCATTTTTAGCCGATGCGGATTGGGCCAATAAAGCCATTAAGCAAGAAGACAATGCGATTAATACGTGTATTGCTTGCAATCAAGCCTGCCTAGACCATATTTTTGCAGGCAAACTGGCAACGTGCTTGGTGAATCCTTTTGCCTGCCACGAAAAACAATTGATTCAAACACCAGCAAGCACCATCAAAAACATCGCGGTTATTGGCTCGGGCCCTGCGGGCATGGCTTTTGCCAAAGTCGCTGCCGAGCGTGGCCATCACGTTACTTTATTTGAAAGGCAGCCTGAAATTGGTGGGCAGCTGAATATTGCCAAAGGCATTGCTGGCAAACATGAGTTCAATGAGACCTTGCGTTACTTTAAACACGTTCTGGGCGAGCTGCCCATTACCCAAGTCTTGAATCACGATGTGAGTGCCAATGATTTAAAAGATTTTGATGAAATCGTTTTGGCCACTGGCATTGTGCCACGCACTATTGATATAGAAGGCATAGACCATCCTAAAGTCATGAGCTATTTGGATGTACTGCGTGACCAAAAAGCCGTTGGCAACAGTGTGGCGATTATTGGTGCAGGCGGTATTGGTTTTGATACAGCCGAGTTTTTAAGTGAACAAGACAATTTGCATGAAGTCACCCCTGCTGAGTTTCAGCATGATTGGAATATTGACAGCAGCCTTACCCACCGTGGTGCACTGTTGGACACCCAACCCAATCTGCCCGCCTCGATTCGTGAAATTTTCTTATTGCAGCGCAAAGATGGCGTGGTTGGTCGAAAACTGGGCAAAACCACCGGTTGGGCACACCGCTTAAGCTTAAAGTCCAAAGGCGTGAACATGATGGGCGGCGTCACTTACCAAAAAATTGACCATGATGGCTTACACATTGAGCGTGATGGCAAAACACAAGTTTTGAATGTGGACAATGTGGTTATCTGCGCAGGTCAAGAATCCAATCGTGCTCTCTTAGCCAGCTGCGAAAACTTGGGCAAGCCCGTTCACATGATTGGCGGTGTACAAGTTGCTGCTGAATTGGATGCCAAGCGTGCTATTTTATCGGGCACCAAACTTGCTCTAGAGATTTAAGCATTCGCTAATTC
>JASLBZ010000123.1 GCA_030146285.1 Neisseriaceae bacterium
CAGGCAGTGTAAATACAAAAACAACATCATTGAACAAGACCATCGGTTTATTAAGAAGCGATGTAAGTCGATGTTGGGATTCAAATTGAATCCTGTCGATACTTTTTACTCTTTGACCGGCTAAATATAGACCAGCCCTATAAAACTGGGCTGTAAGTTATTAATGCGACAAAGCCCAAAATAAACTCATCAACATCGGCTGACTTTATATAAAATAACAATAAAGTTTGGCTATTTTAATTGATTTGAGTACCTTAAAATATTTAACAACCCTATTCTGGCCTGGATTTATTCACTTTAAATTGATTTGATTTCAAAATTGACATAGTGCTCAATGCCTTAGAAGCATATCTTTATTAAACCAACACATACTAACTTTAAGTTTATTTAACATATGTTATAATAGTAAACGTTATCATTATCAAAACCATCTTCGGTGGTGGCTGCTTTTGATAAGCATCGGAAACTTCGGCAATTTTGTCTTTTTTTTAAACTACAATTTGAGAATGATTCTCTTTAATGATTAAGCGTCGCTATTTATTGGCTGTACTTGTTATCGTTTCACTGGCATCTTTGTTTATTGGTGTCAGCAGTTTAAGCCTTCATGGCTTACTCACTGGCAATGCTGAAGATTGGCATTTGTTATGGACCAGCCGCATTCCGCGTTTGATGGCCATTTTAATTGCGGGTGCCAGTTTGAGTATTTGTGGCTTAATCATGCAATCTTTAAGCCGAAATCGTTTTGTCTCACCCACCACAGCAGGTTTATATGATTGTGCGCGACTAGGTGTTCTGTTGGCCATTATCCTGCTGCCAAGTGCACCTTTGTTGCTAAGAACAGGTTTTGCCATTGGTATGACATTGATTGGGGCGCTTGCTTTTATGAGCATATTGTCCACTTTGAAGCACCGCGATACCGTTTTTGTTCCTTTGGTGGGCATGATTTTTGGCAGTATCATCTCTGCTTTTACCACATTCATTGCTTTGCAAATGGATTTGTTGCAAAACTTAAGCGGTTGGCTACAAGGGGATTTTTCCACAATCCTAAGTGGTCGCTATGAGCTGATTTACTTCAGCATTCCGGCTTTGATTTTGACTTATGTTTTTGCCAATCGCTTTGTTCTTATTGGCATGGGACAAGATTTCGCCACCAATTTGGGCTTGCATTACAAGCGCACCATGTTCATTGGTCTTAGCTTGATTTCTATTGTCACTGGCGTGGTGATTATCACTGTGGGAGCCATTCCGTTTTTGGGCTTAATCGTTCCGAACTTGGTCAGCATGTATTTGGGTGACAACATTCGAAAAACCCTCTCCCACACCGCTATCTTAGGTGCATTAATGGTTTTGGTTTGTGATGTGATTGGTCGTGTGGTGATTTATCCATACGAAGTATCGGTTAGCCTAATTATGGGCGTTTTTGGCAGTACCATTTTCTTGTGGCTGTTGATTCGGAGGTTCCGTTATGGCATCCAATAACAAGAAATTGTGGGTTGTGTTGTTGCTTACCTTGATCGCTATTACGGCATATTTGTCTTGGGATTTGAATAACAATTGGCAATACGCCGTGAACTTACGTGTGAAATCCATTGCAGCCATCATTATTACTGGCATGGCAGTTGGCACTGCGACCATTGTATTTAACACCATCGTTAACAACCGTGTGGTCACACCACAGGCTTTGGGCTTGGATAAATTATATGAGTTGTCCAAAACAGCTGTCATTTACTTCTTGGGCTCGCAAACACTGCTGTCGATGAATGTGGTTACTGATTACCTGCTTAGCCTTAGCATCATGGTGGGCTTTGCTTTGTTGCTATACCATTTCTTTTTTAAAAATGGTCAACAGAATATTTATTTTCTGCTTTTGGTTGGCTTAATTTGCTATACCTTATTTGACAATGTGACAACTTTTTTCCAAGTATTGCTGGATCCTGATGAGTTTCAGGTTGCCACTTATGTGGGCTTTGCCAGCTTTAATGTGGTTAAGATTCCAACATTGGTGTTGTCTGCCATAACGATTGTTCCCATTTTTGTTTATGCCTTTTTTCAATGCCAACGTTTGGACGTTTTGGCATTGGGACGAGATCATTCATTAAACTTGGGCTTGGATTATGAGCGTTTGTGCAGGACTTTAATGATTCTGGTTGCGATTGCTTTGGCTTCTGCGACAGCTTTAAGTGGCCCCATGATGTTTTTGGGTTTATTGGTTTTGAACATTACTTTGGAAATCTTCAAAACCCATTACCACAAAATTTTATTGCCCGGCATCATTTTGGTGAGCATTTTGGCACTGATGATTGGGCAGTTTATGATTTTGCATGTCTTTAATTTTAAAACCACACTCAGCGTGATTATTAACTTTGTGGGTGGTATTTATTTCTTCTGGATTTTATTGAAGGAAAACAAAAAATGGCAATAGAACTACACAACGTTGCAAAATGCTATGCCAATCAAACGGTTGTAGACAATGTTTCGCTAACCATTCCACACGGAAAAGTGACTTCTTTTTTGGGGCCGAATGGCGCAGGAAAAAGCACAGTATTGGCCATTGTCAGTCGCTTGTTGGCTGCCGATTCTGGCAAAGTATTGCTGGACAATGTCGACATGAAAAGCATGAAAAGCAGTGACATTGCCAAGAAAATGGCAATTTTAAAGCAGTCCAATCACATGGAGCTGCGCTTAAGTGTGGAGGAGTTGGTTTCCTTTGGCCGCTTTCCCTACTCACAAGGCAATTTAACCCAAGAAGACAAAGCGTTTATTGACAAAGCCATCGCATATATGGACTTGGACAGCATGCGCCACAAACACCTCAATGAATTGTCAGGCGGTCAGCGTCAGCGCGCTTATATTGCCATGGTGTTAGCGCAGGACACAGATTACATTTTGCTTGATGAGCCATTGAACAATTTGGACATGAAGCACTCAGCGCAAATTATGCGTGTATTACAAGATTTAGCACAAAACCACGGTAAGACCATAGTTGTCGTCATTCATGACATTAATTTTGCATCGGTGTATTCCGATCATATTTTTGCCATGAAAGACGGCATGCTGATTTATGAAGGTACGCCAGAAGACATCATGAATGAGCAAACATTGCACGATATTTTTGACTTTAACATGCCCGTTCATCAAGTAAACGAACACAAATTGGGCTTGTACTTTATTTCTTAATTTTAAAATCAAAAGGGACGAATCACATGTCTTTGAAAAAAACTGTTTTGGCTGTCTTTATCGCAGCTGCATTATCAGCTTGTGGCAATGAAACTGCTCAATCAACACCAGCATCAGAACAAGGCGCAAGCCAAGCCGCGAGTAATGCTAGCTTTACCTTAAACAGCAAAGCAGGCGAAATCACCGTTCCGGCCAACGTTTCACGCATTGCTGTTTTGGACATCAATGCTTTGAGCACCATCGAAGCTTTGGGCGAGACAGATAAAGTTGTGGGCTTACCTAAAGGCACCCCACTTCCTGCCGCATTAGAAGTGTTTGCCAATGACAAATACCAAGACTTGGGTACGGCCAAAGAAGCCAACTTAGAAAAAGTCGCTTCAACCACCCCTGAAATCATCATCATGAATGGTCGCATGGACAAAATGATGGACCAAGTCAAAGAAATAGCACCAACCTATTTCTTGGACGTAGATTACAGCAATTACATGCCTTCTTTCAAAGAACAAACATTGAATATGGCAAAAATCCTGGGCAAAACCGCTGAAGCGGAAAAGC
>JASLBZ010000012.1 GCA_030146285.1 Neisseriaceae bacterium
GTGGTACAAACAGCAGCAGAAGCCAATAGCCATGACCACAGTGGTCGAGGTCAATCTCCTCAGTAATACATGAGATACATGATTTTAAAGCCTAGGTATTCCTAGGCTTTTTTGCTTTGTGCTTGCGGATTATCCACTTGAGCTGAAGTTAAAACATCAAAGCCAACCATTTTAAAAAGCGGTTTGCTTATTTTTTGGGCTGATTTTGCTGGGCATTGGCCAAATCAACAATACTTTGTATCGATTTTCTGGCTTGAGGGCTGTTACGCCAACAGCTTGCTTTGAGCATTTGGCTAATTTGCAATAAAATATCATCAACATTGGCACCCTGTAGTTTTCCCAAGCCATCTAAGCCTATGCTTTCCAAACGAGAAAGAACCGTTTCTCCCACCCCTTTTAACGCCAGCAATGCTTGTTTTTCTTCTGTTGTAAAAGCCATATTTACCCTTCTTATCATTTCATCTTGGACAAGAGTCATTTGTTTGAGTCACAATCGTGTCTCTTGTCATATTGTTTTGCATTTTATGAACAAAGTCATTTCCTGAATATTACCAAATAAACCGATACCCACTGCTTTTTTATTCGCTTTTTTGGTTAAATTTCAGTATATTCTCCTACTTAATGTACCTCATCAATAAAGAAGAAGCTGCTGTGTCTACCCTATTTTCTGCACTACCGATTCCTGCCACCCAATTACAGAACCTATCTGAAATGGGCTATCTCGAAATGACGCCCATTCAAGAGCAAGCTTTGCCTGATATTTTACAAGGCAAAGATGTTTTAGGCCGCGCTCAAACAGGCAGTGGCAAAACAGCAGCTTTTGGCATTGGTCTTTTAATGCAAGTGAATCCTGAGATTTTCTCTACGCAAGCATTGGTATTGTGCCCGACTCGCGAGCTTGCCGACCAAGTCAGTCAAGAACTGCGCCGCCTTGCCCGTTACATGCCAAATGTGAAGATTCTAAGCCTGTGTGGTGGTACGCCCATCGCAGCACAAGTCAGTTCATTAAGCCATGCGCCACATATCGCTGTGGGTACACCAGGGCGCATCTTGGATCATTTACAACGCGACTCTTTGACATTGAAGGACACCAAAGTTGTTGTTTTGGATGAAGCCGATCGCATGTTAGACATGGGCTTTGCTGATGAAATGGATGCCATCATTCCATTTTTACCAGAACATCGCCAAACTTTATTGTTTTCTGCAACCTACCCTGAAGACATTGCTGCCATTAGCCAAATGATTCAAACCGATCCAATCATGATCACCATTGATGCACGCAGTGAGCAATTGAATATCGAACAATTCATGGTCGAAATGGAAAAGAACCAACGTTTGGAGTTGGTGGCCCAATTGTTGTCCAAATATGAACCTGAGTCTTGTGTGGTATTCTGCAATACCAAAGCCGATTGTCAAAAAGTAGAAACACACTTAAACCAACGCAATATCGACACATTGGCACTTCATGGTGACTTAGAACAACGTGACCGTGACCAAGTGCTGCTGCGATTTGCCAATCACAGCTGCCGCGTCTTAGTGGCTACCGATGTTGCTGCCCGTGGTTTGGACATTAAAAACTTATCCATGGTCATCAACTACGAATTGGCACATGATCCTGAAGTGTATGTGCACCGTATTGGCCGTACAGGCCGAGCTGGCCAAGAAGGCTTGGCAGTGGCATTCGTGGCTCCAGAGGAAATGACACGTGCTTTAGCCGTAGAAGAATACATCGCAAAAGCAACCAAATGGCTAGACCAAAATAGTTTTGCCGATGTAAAGCGCACCAAAATGAAAGCCAATATGGTGACTTTGTGTATTGATGGTGGCAAGAAAGACAAAATTCGTGCAGGTGATATTTTGGGCGTTTTAACCAATGGTGAAGAAGCTTTATCAGGCGATGAAGTCGGTAAAATTAATGTCTTCCCCATGCACATTTATGTTGCAGTCAAACGTGATAGCTCAGACAGAGCGATTAAACGCATCCGAGCAGGAAAAATCAAAGGCAAGACTTGCCGCGTGCGCATTCTCACTGATCGCGCATAACCTTTTTGTTAACTAAAAAGAGCAAGCGGTATTGACCAGAATGTCAATACCGCTTTTTAATCGCAATAATACCCATATTGTCTTTCAAACCAACGTGCTATTGAATATTCATAATTAATCTTAAGTTACAAAAAATAACATTTTATAGCCATAAAATAAAAAACTAGTGCGATAAAATGAGTCTAAATCATTACTGATTATCATTAAGGACTCGTTTATGAAAAAATACCATGTTGAGTTTACAAAAAATCTATCTGAATATATTCCACGTTTTCAGTTTTATGATTACATGCAAAGCACTGGCCTGTGTTTGGTACATTTGCAAATTCAAGATGGATTTTTAATTTATTTTTGTAGCAGCATGCTGAATTATCGTGGTTGCTCAGTCATTGAATCTTCTGAATACATTCGGGATGCCATTGTTGAATACTTGTACAAGCATGATGCGCTTCATGTCATGGCAACACAAATCACCAGCCCGGTGAAAAGCTGTTATACCGCTAAATCAATCAATCGCAATGAAATTACCCAAGCGGTTAACGATTTTATGGAACACAATTCTATTGGCATTGCTTTTTGCCATAAGAACAATGCACAATGCGGTACTTCATCCACCATGGACAGCATCATGGTAACCCACCCTCAACGCCTAGCAGACACCCTGCCTTTGGACTGGGATGGTTGGAAAAAAATGTATCCCACATTCAATTTTGATTACAAACCTGAAGATTTGTTATTAAGCCCAGAAGAACTCAGTAAATTCGGTGTGACTGACCCCAAAAAATCCTGCTGCGCATAAAAAAAGACTGGTTTATACCAGTCTTTTTTTATGCTTAACCAAATCAAACCAAAATACTGAGAAACCAATTACCTAAGCATCCTCTTTAAGACGCCTTTGTTAACGTCTTTGAAGCATTGTTAGCAGGTTTTATTCTGATAATGTTTTTGGTGGCGAAACAAAAAGACAACAAAGCCAGCACACACAACAAATACAGCGCATATCTGGCATTGTCTTTTCGAACAACTGCATTCATCGCCAGTATTTCTTGCACATTACTCAATGGAACAGACTGCTTTGCCAATAATTTTTTCAACTGGGCATCACCCATAAAAGTAATCTGGTGCTCAGACACAAATGTTTTGGTATACGATGACAAATTGGATTTTTTTTGGGCCTGGTCACTGAGCATAATGGGATTGCTAAATGTTAAAAATGCACCAAAACAAGCCACACCCAAAGCTTGTCCTATGTTTCCTCCAGCAATTTGCACGCCACCTGATTGCTGAGCTGTTTTATTATCAACAGCTTCAGTCACAATCACCGAAGCTTGTGAAACCATCATTCCCAGCGCGATACCCAATAAAGCCAAACCCCAATACAGACAGTTATTCACACCTTGGTTTTCTAAACCGGCAGCCATTAAAACAGCAGCAACAGCCATCAATGCGTAGCTGCTTTTAACAATCAAAGCCCGATTACCATTGGGCAACAAATTTGAAATACCCATAGACACAGCAGCCATTGGCAGCCCCATTGCCACCATGGCGATGCCCGTTTGCATGGCAGTAAAATCAGCAACCTCTAATAAATAAGGGTTGATAATAATCACCAAAGCAGAAAATCCAATATAGTTCATTGCATTTGCATACACACCAGCCATTGCACTTTTGTTGTTTAACAATGATTTGGGCAACAATACAATGCTGTAATGTGTTTGTTCATCTGGCTCGACTTTGCGTATGAGAAAAACCAAAAGCAATAAACCCACACCCACAAACAATAAGCTCGGTGAGTAACCTGCCATCTGAAAGCTACTATTCGGTTGTGCATGCAATAACCCCCATGTGCTGATTTGTGAAATACCAAAAATAAAGGCAAATAATCCCACAATTGCCAGTACTGCACCTACGCCATCAAAATGCATTTTTTGACTTTCCGCCTTCGGAATCACTGGCAACACCCAAGATAACAGAAGTAACAATGCGAAATACCCTGCCAAAGCCCCAAAACTAACCCGCCAACCAAAAGAGTCGATCAAATAACCCGCAGCAATGGGGGCGGCAATGGTTGCTATGCCAATGGCGGCACCATAAACACCAAATGCCAGTACACGCTGCTTTCCTGCATACATAGCAGGAATCATACCCAACACAGCAGGCAGCATTAGGCTGGCTCCAATGCCAACCAGGACTCTGCCGACCCAAATAAAAGTAAACATGTCATGGGCAAAAGCCAAAGCCATTTCACCCACCATCAATAACACAATGCCCAAACGAAAAATCAATTTCCAACCATACAGTAAGCCAGCCAAACCACCGACCACCATAAAAGCACCTGCGCACAATGAATAAATCGTATTGGCCATCGATATTTGATTCATGTCCGCATCCAAACCTTGAATCAAAGCTGAAGTCGCCACACTCAAAACACTGTTATCCCCAGTCGTCCCAATTTGTGTCAAACCAAGCAAAGCCAATACGAGCCAGCCTTTAATAGAACCCCATGCAGATGCAATTGATGGTTTGATATGCTTTTTATCCGCAATACTCACAATAATATTTTTCCTAACGGTAAATGGGATGCCTGTGCCATCCATACCAGACAGTCACAATGGACATTAGACGACTGGATGGACATTTGCATGAAAGCGTGTATTCGATAACATGATGAAAATAACAAACAGCACAACATCATGCGCATCACCATAGCACAATATAATATTTATATATTTGAATCAAATCTTATCCACCTTGATTAAACGCTACAAAACAAAAAATCCCACATTGTGAAAGCACTTCATTTCAGGCATTCTCATTTCGCCTATATCAAACAACATAAAGGCAGCCTGAAAACATTCAGGCTACCTTTATTTATTTGCAATCACGATCCAGCAAAATTTAAAATGGCAAGGCTTCAGCAATATGCTCTTGCAAAATGGTTCGAAAATCAGCTTGGATTCGTTCAATTGCAGCTTCGTTATCCGCTTCAAATCGCAATACCAATACAGGCGTTGTATTCGATGCACGAATCAAACCAAAACCATCTGCATACTCAACTCGAATACCATCAATTTTACTGATGCTTTGCGCATTTGCGAATGTTGCTGTTTCTTGGAGCTTGGCCACTAACGCATGGTTTAAGCCTTCTTCATGCATGGCAATATTGATCTCTGGCGTTGACAAGGCATCAGGCAAATTATTCAAGGTATCGCTGGCATTGCTATGCTGCGATAAAATCTCCAATAACCGTGCACCCGCATACAAACCATCATCAAAACCAAACCAACGTTCTTGAAAGAAAACATGGCCACTCATTTCACCGGCCAGTAACGCACCCGTTTCTTTCATTTTGGCTTTGATTAAGCTGTGCCCGGTTCTGCTCATAATGGCTTGGCCACCATGCTTAGCAATCCATGGATTCAATAAGCGTGTTGATTTCACATCAAAGATGATTTTGGCATCCGGGTTACGTGATAAGACATCCGCTGCAAATAACATTAACTGTCGGTCAGGCCAAATGATTTCGCCACTTTGTGTTACCACCCCTAAACGATCGCCATCGCCATCAAATGCCAAGCCCACATCCGCTTTTTGCGAAGCCACTGCTGCCATTAAATCTTGTAAATTTTCAACTTTGGCTGGATCTGGGTGATGATTTGGAAAATTGCCATCGACTTCACTGTAAAGCTCTGTCACTTCACAGCCCAAAGCGCGGTACAAATCACCAGCAAAAGCACCCGCCACACCATTACCACTGTCAACAACCACTTTCATGGGACGAGACAAATGAATATCGCCCACAACTTGCTCAAAATAAGCTGGTTGGATATCAATTTGGCTTTGTGAGCCCATGACATCTAACGCGACAAAGTCATCTTGTTCAATGCGTTGGCGCAAAGATTGAATCGCATCACCTGACAATGTAGTGTAGCCCAACATCATTTTAAAACCATTGTATTGTGGTGGGTTATGGCTACCTGTAATCATAATGCCTGAGCCATTGGCCAGTGTATGTGCTGCAAAATACAGCATTGGTGTAGTCACTTGTCCTAAACAAAGCACATTTAAGCCAGACTCGGTTAACGCCTCTGTTAGCGTCTTGGCCAAATGGGGGCCAGACAAACGCCCATCAAAACCCACTGCAATGGTACTTAATCCTTGACTAATGGCTTCGCTTGCCAATGCCAAACCAATGGCACGAGTACTTTGCGTGGTGATATTTGTATCAACAATACCGCGAATGTCATAAGACTTAAAAATTTCTGAAGCAATATTCATGCCGTTGGTGCCATTTCTTGTGTAATTTTCACCAATTCTAATTGTTTTGCTTTCGCCTTACCAGTATCAATGGCTTCTTGCGCCATTTCTACGCCATCTGCTAAGGTTTCTGCCACATTGGCGCAATAAATAGCAGCACCGGCATTGAGTACAACAATATCACGGCACGGTGTTTTTTCACCACCCAAAACACTGTTCATCTTGTCCAAAGATTCTTGTGCATTCAAAGCTTGTAACGGCTTTAAGTCATCAATCACGTTTAAACCAAAATCTTGCGGCTTGATACTGTAACTGTGAATTTTATTGTCTTTTAGCTCAGCCACATGGCTTGGTCCCGTTAAGGTGATTTCATCCAGCCCATCACTGCCATTGACCACCATGACATGACTTTGCTGCATTTGTTTACAAACGTTGGCAATAATACCAACCAAATCAGCATGGAACACACCAATCAATTGATTTTTAGCACCAGCAGGATTGGTTAAAGGGCCTAAAATATTGAACATGGTCCGCACACCCAAAGCCTTACGTACTGGAGCAACATATTTCATGGCAACATGGTGATTCGGTGCAAACATAAAACCCATATTACTGCTTTGAATACACTGAGCAATTTGCGTAGGCGTTAAGTTCAAGGACACACCAATGCGCTCCATAATATCCGCAGCACCCGATGACGACGATACCGCACGTCCACCGTGTTTGGCTACTTTGGCTCCTGCTGCCGCAGCCACAAACATGGCAGTAGATGAGATATTAAACGTGTGTGCTTGGTCTCCCCCCGTGCCAACAATATCAACCAAGTGGTTTTTATTTTCGATGGGCACTTGCGTTGCAAACTCTTGCATAACCGAAGCTGCAGCAGACAATTCTGAAACAGTTTCAACCTTAATTCGCAGACCAATCAACAAGGCAGAAACCACTTCTGGCTGCACTTTGCCTGACATAATCTCACGCATGAGATACACCATTTCATCATAAAACAATTCATTATTATCAATGAGGCGATTCAAAGCTTCTTGGGTGGTAATCATATTATTTCCTTTGCAGGCACACTGTTTGAAGGCTCAGCATGCCTAATTTTACTTTTATGGATATTATTGCTTAAGAGGGATAAAGCACGTGACTGGCAACAAAGCCAGTTTCAATAGAATTTAGGCGCAGCCACGCCAATAACCAAACCAAGAAAGGAAGGTTATACAAGAAACATGTGCACCACAGGTGTATTCAGCCAAAAAAGATGGCTGTTCACTTCGAGCGCAGATTTTTTTAAAGATTAACGTCAACATGTTCATATGAAAATATTTTAATGTGCCGGGGCGTATTTTTTTAGAAAGTTATCTAACATATCATGACCATGCTCAGTTAGCAAAGCCTCTGGGTGAAATTGCACACCTTCAATGGCAAATTCTGTATGTCTTAAACCCATAATTTCTCCGTCATCGGTCCAAGCAGTCACTTCCAAGCACGCTGGCAATGTATTTCGATCAACAGCCAAGCTATGGTAACGCGTACAAGCAACAGGATTGGGTAAGGCATGAAACACACCAAAATCTTGATGTTCAACCGCAGATACCTTGCCATGCATTAAGGTTTTCGCACCAATCACATCACCACCAAAAGCCGCACCAATGGCTTGATGCCCTAAGCAAATACCCAAAATAGGTTTTTTACCCGCAAAGTGTAAAATGGCTTCCAATGAAATACCGGCTTCTTTTGGAGAACAAGGGCCAGGGCCAATCACCAAGTAATCAGGGTTAAGTGCTTCAATCTGAGCACATGTAACTTCATCATGACGCTTAATCACAACCTCTTGTCCTAATTCAGCAAAATATTGGACAATATTGTAAGTGAACGAGTCATAGTTATCGATCATTAGCAGCATTATTCTGTTATCCTTTTTATTTTTAAGACTAACTCATCTATCTTATTGTTTTGTAAATTAAAATCACAATTGCTTCTTTGGAAGCTGTATCAGCATGCAATATTCCCCATTTTAAAGGGGGATTGCACCCACTGTCGATAAAAATGTTAGCTACACACTGGTAATCTGCTCTCAGTGTTTGTAAGCTTTTCATATCCAACAATCAATACTTCACGAGCAAGTCGATATTTATTTTGCCAACTAACCCAAACATTCAACGCAATCATATCATTTAAACAAGAAGCCAATGATTCTGGCTATTGCCCTATACATACTATTCAAACCCTCAATACCTTACAAAAATACTTGCTTATACAAATTTCATCTATACATATAAATTTAAATTCTTTTTTTTTGTATTGATTACGCTCTATGCTTAAGAACATATCTTGATACTTTAAAAAGGTTTTTCTTATGTCTCGCTTACCAATCAATACCGTTGCTAGTGCACCTGAAGAAGCAAAAGTTCGCATCGAAGCTGTTGAAAAAGCCAATGGCTTTGTTCCCAATTTGATTGGCGTCCTTGCCAATGCCCCAACCGCTTTAGAAATGTACCAAGAAGTTGGCAAAATCAACGCTCGCACCAGTTTAAGTCCCGCTGAAATTGAAGTGATTCAAATCACAGCTGCCAAAATCAATGAATGTGCCTTTTGCGTTGCCGGTCACACCAAAATTGCGACCTTAAAAAAACTATTTGAAACCGATGTTCTGAACGCCATTCGCGATGTTAAAGATTTCGCTAGCCAAGATGAGAAGCTCAATGCCTTAGCTCGCTATACCGTTGCCATCATCGACAACAAAGGTGCGATTAGCGACGCACAACTCAACGCATTTTTTGCCGCAGGTTATACCGAGCAACAAGCTGTTGAAGTGGTATTGGGTGTGGCTTTGGCAACACTTTGTAACTACACCAACAATCTTGCTCAAACCCCTATTAATGAGCAGTTGCAAGATTTTGCTTAAAACATAGGCAGCCTGAAACCTCTATTTTTTTGATTTAGGACCCATTCATGACCCAAGAAACATACATCCAAAACATTGCCGAGCACGCCAAAACCCAGTTGCGCCCTTTGGCTGAACAAATTGACCGTGATGGTTTGTACCCAGAAGCGTATCTTCGCCAACTGGGTAAGCTTGGCGGTTTTGCTGGTGCAGCCAGTGTCAAGGACGGTGGATTGGGCTTGGGTTTGGGCACACAAATCGATGTGATTCGCCAAGTAGGACGTGAATGCGGTGCGACTGCTTTTTCTGTTTGGTGCCAAAGTGCCTGCGCTTGGTATTTACAACAAAGTCGCCGCCAGCAGGTAAAAGACAAATATTGGCAAGCGGTGTTACAAGGCGATTTATTGGCCGGTACGGGAATGTCCAATACTGTGAAACACTTAGCCAATATTGAAAAACATTTATTAAAAGCCCAAAAAACTGCAAACGGTTATGCGATCAATGGCAGCTTGCCTTGGGTATCGAATATTGGTGAAAACCATGTTTGGGCAGCCACTGCACAAATCAGCGATACCGAATTTGTGATGTTCATGGTCAGTGCTCAACATGAAGGCGTGACTTTGCGTGAATGCCCAGAGTTTTGTGGTTTAGAAGGCACGCGTACATTTGCCATTCGTTTTAAAGACGTTGTTATTCATGAAGATGACTTGCTGGCAGATACCCATCAATTTGCTGATTTGATTCAGGCGATTAAACCAGGGTTTATTTTGTTACAAGTGGGTATTGGTGCGGGTATTGCAGATGCCTGTATTGATATTATGCACCAAAGCAATGTGTTAAGTGCCCATGTGAATGAATATTTGGATCTTAACGAATCCGATAGCCAAGATGCTTTATCTGCCTTGTGGCAAGAAACCATGGCTTTGGCAAATTTAGCAGAACGTCATGAAGTGCAACCACTGGCCATTCTAAAAAATAGGTTATCTGCTTCTGAATTGACCTTGGCCGCGGCACAATCTGCTGCACTACACGCAGGTGCCAAAGGCTATTTAATGCGCCACCCGGCTCAAAGACGTACTCGCGAGGCCATGTTTGTTGCAATTGTCACCCCTGCGATTAAACATTTGCGTAAAGAGATTCATGCCTTAGAACAAGAAACACCTGTTCAATTAAAAACAGCTTAAGGAGAAAAAATATGGCACGTTATATTTGTGAGCCTTGTGGCTGGATTTACGATGAGAGCATTGGGGATGTGGAACATGGTTTGGCTGCGGGTACTTTGTTTGCCGATATTCCAGATGATTGGGAATGCCCAGATTGTCTTATTGATAAAACATTCTTCCGTCTTCTTCCCGATTAAAGTGAGCAATAGGATTTTTCAACATGGTGATATTACAAGCACACAATATTAATCTGGGCTACCCACAAAAAAATGGTCAATTTAACCGCATCTTAGAAGATTTTAATTTCCAATTGCATGCAGGTGAATTAGTCACATTTTTGGGCCCAAGCGGCGTGGGGAAATCATCATTATTGCGGGTATTGGCAGGTTTACAGCAGCCTGAACACGGACAAGTGACCTTGTTTAACCACGTTATCAAAGAGCCTCATCCTCGTTTGGCTTTTGTTTTTCAAAATCCATCCTTATTGCCGTGGCTTAATGTGAATGACAATGTTGGCTTTGGCTTGCAGTTTAAAAACCAGCCTAAAATCAGTAAACAAGAAACACAAGACAGAATCCATGAGGCCTTAAGCGATGTTGGCCTGGAACATGCAAAAAAATATTTCCCCCATGAGTTGTCTGGTGGAATGGCACAGCGCGTTGCCATTGCTCGTGCTTTGGCAAAAAAACCAGAAATTATCTTATTGGATGAGCCTTTTAGCGCTTTGGATAAAGTTACGCGCACACAAATGCAGACCTTATTGGAAACCTTAATTCAAAAATACAATACTGCCGCTATTTTGGTGACCCATGATATTGATGAAGCCTTATTGGTATCCCAACGTATTTTGCTGATTGGAAAGATGCCCGGTCGCATTATTGGCCAATGGAGTATTACTCGAGATGGTGTTGGTGAGGATTGTTTACTCAAATTACAACAAGAAAAATCCGATATTTTAGCGACCTTACAAAGTGCCAAAGACATACAGATTCAAACCGAAACGGTTGATTTTGTGATTTAGAAAGCAGCCTTTATGAAACAGACCAGCCGCCGTGACTTTCTTAAGTTAGCCAGTTTATTTACGCTATCTGGCAGTTTGCCATTATTACAAGCTTGTGAACAGCGCCTTGTTGATCAACCCAATGCACCGCTACGCATTGGTTATCTACCGATTACCGATGCCACACCTCTTCTGGTTGCCATGGAACAAAACTTGTTCACCAAACGTGGCCTCGCCGTTGAAAAACCGGTGATGTTTCGCAGTTGGGCACAATTGGTTGAGGCTTTTATTAGCGGTCAAGTCAATCTGGTGCATTTATTGTCGCCCATGAGCATTTGGACTCGTTATGGCAGTACTGCGCCTGCAAAAGTAGTCATGTGGAATCACATGGCCGGCTCTGCTTTAACTGTTGCGCTGGATATCCAACAAGTTTCTGACTTAGGTGGTAAAACCATCGCCATTCCTTTTTGGTATTCGGTACACAATGTCTTGTTACAGAAAATTTTGCGTGAAAACCAATTAAGCATCACCGAATCCATACCCAAAAACCAACATGAGGTGCGCCTAAGCGTCATGGCTCCTTCTGATATGGTGGCGGCTTTGGCAGCCAAAAGTATTGCCGGATTTATTGTGGCGGAACCTTTTAATGCGATTGCCGAGAGTAAAGGTATCGGCAAAGTATTACGGTTCAGCGCGGATGTCTGGAAAGACCATGCATGTTGCGTTACCTTAATGCATGACAAAGATGTGAATGAACGACCCAAATGGGCAATGCAAGTGGTGGATGCTTTGGTTGAGGCACAATTGTGGTCTAACCAGAACCGCAGCGAAACCGCCCAGTTGCTATCCAAACAAGGCACTCAAAAGTTCATGCCTCATGAAGAAACGGTTTTAAAACAAGTCTTGTCTCCAAATCAAGCACAATGGCAAAGCTATATTGACAGTGGCGTCATTCGCCACCCGAATTGGCAACAACAGCGCATCGATTTTCAACCGTATCCGTTTGCCAGTTACACAGAAAGTTTGGTGAGCATGTTAAAAGAAACCCACATTGCCGGTGTGAACTCATTTTTAGCCGATTTAAACCCACAATTTGTGGCACAAGATTTGGTGGATGATCGATTTGTTAAGGCAGCCTTACATCGCCAAGATGCCTTTTCTGCTTTTAATTTGCCGCTGTCTTTAAGTCGCCAAGAAACCATTATTGTTTAAGAAAGCATCACCATGAAACAAAAAACCTTGGCTTTAAACACTTTAGGCTTATTGGTCTTGCTAGCCTTTTGGTCTGCCGGTGTGGCACTGTTGTCACAAAACATGCCATTGGCAAAACTTTTAGCACCCATTCCCACTTTTAGCCATTTGTATGAACTGCTCAGCAATAACCTCTTAACCCACCATGTGATTGCCAGTTTAGAACGTGTGGGCATCAGCTTGTTATTGGCACTGGTGATTGGCGTTCCTGTGGGCTTATTAATCGGCCAATACCGCTTATTGGAAACAGCCAGTAGCGGCTCGTTTCAATTGTTGCGCATGATTTCTCCGCTGTCTTGGATGCCCATCGTGGTCATGCTATTTGGTATTGGCAATGCACCGATTTATTTTCTACTCACCTTTGCAGCTGTTTGGCCCATTATTTTAAGCACGGTTGCTGGTGTTAAAAACATCAACCCGAGTTGGCTACAGCTGGGGGAGTCTTTAAGTGCAACCCGTTTTGAAATGCTGCGCAATATTATTTTTCCTGCCATTTTGAGCTCTGTTTTAAATGGTTTGCGTTTGGCCATTGGTGTGGTTTGGATTGTCCTTGTTCCTTGCGAAATGTTGGGTGTAAACGAAGGTTTAGGTTATTTTATCTTGGATACTCGTGATCGATTGGCTTACTCTGAACTCATGGCTGGCATTGTTTTAATTGGTGCTATTGGTTGGGGTTTAGACAGCTTGGCAAGATTACTGCACCGCGATTGGGTTCGATAACATCCAAAACACAATTATTTGAAAGCGATGGTTTGACAATGTGTCTGCCTCTTCTTTATTCATTAGTGGGTTAAAACGCTACATTTCGCCGCTGAATTTAAATGACAAAAAACAATTAGTTCTAAAGCATATCAAAACATTTTAATCGGCCCTATAATAACCCAATCGATTCTGCGCTTATGCGCTCGATAAGCTGCTTTTTACTTTGGTAAGACACAATATTGAATCATGGAAATAAACCCAATACACAGGAGCTTGTGATGACGAAGAAAATACTGATGTTGGTTGGTGATTACGTTGAAGATTATGAAGTGATGGTGCCTTTTCAGTTTTTATTGGGCGTGGGTTACACCGTACACGCTGTTTGTCCCGACAAAAAAGCAGGCGAAACCATCGCCACCGCCATTCATGACTTTGAAGGTGAGCAAACCTATAGTGAAAAACGTGGCCACAATTTTGCATTGAACCATGATTTTGCCTTGGTTAACGAAGACGATTATGTTGGCTTGCTTATTCCTGGTGGGCGTGCGCCTGAGTATTTGCGCATGAACCCTAGGGTATTGGAAATCATTCAGCATTTTGATGCGACCAAAAAACCCATTGCTGCAGTGTGCCATGGTGCACAATTATTGGCAGCTGCCGATGTTTTAAAAAATCGCTCATGCTCGGCTTATCCTGCATGCGCAGCAGAAGTCAAATTAGCAGGTGGTGAATATGCCGACATTCCCGTAACAGAAGCCGTTACCGATGGGCATTTGGTTACCGCACCAGCTTGGCCGGCTCATCCTGCTTGGCTATCACAATTTATCAACGTATTGGGTGCGAAAATTACCCTATAACAAAAAAAGAAAGTCAGTAAGCAATCGCT
>JASLBZ010000124.1 GCA_030146285.1 Neisseriaceae bacterium
ACGACCAAAGAAACAACCAAACCGCCATTACCGAACACCTCAGTGACACCATTGCCATTTGCCAGTCTCATAGCCTATGTGGTCGGTACTCTTGTGGTGATCATCGCGCTTTATTGTATTGTACAAGCCTTCCGTCGCCGCCCGAGCTTGGCAATACCCGCAACCCAAAATAAGCCCAGTACCCTATTTGGTCTGGACGTTGCCCAAGATTCGTTACCCAAAGACCCATTGTTAGCAGCGCAAGCATTGATTGCCAAAAACAACATTCAGGCTGCCTTAAGTCTTTTGTATCGAGCCTCTTTGATTAAACTGTTACACGAACACCATTTGCCCATTGCCAAACACCATACTGAAGGTGAGGTATTGTTCAGTATCAAACACCATGCCAATGCTTTTTACCCTTTTATGCAAGAGCTCACGCAAGCTTGGCAACAAGTGACTTATGGTCTTTATCCGATGTCGCAAGAAGAAGCTTTGGCACTTTGCCATGGCTTTGAAGTGGCTTTTCAGTCCAAAGCGAGGCATGAATCATGAACATGGCCTCTATGCAAAAAAGCCCATTAAAAAAAATCACCATGGTATTGAGCGTGGTGATTGTTGTTGCTTTGCTGGCGACATGGCTATCGAGTCTGATCAATGCCACCCCCAAACAAACCATGTGGCGCCCCACCCAAAGCCAACTCTCATGGTTCAATGGACCCATGTACGCATTAAGCCAAACCTTACCCATTGCCTATCCCAAAACACCCATCCAATTGCACAAACGTTGGCATCCTGAAGTACCAGATACCCAAGAAGATGGCTTTGACATGGACAAACCACGCTCAGCCAAGAGCACAATGGCCATCGCAGCGTCGGTTGCTTCTTTAGAAGACGAGTCCATCGCCAATGTGTTCGATTGGGTTGCTCAGGGCAATCACCTTATGTTGCCTTACCAAAAAGACAATGACAGCATCACCCAAATTCTCAAGCAACTTGGTATTCAAGCCATTGATGTCCAAAAACCCAAATCAAGCAACGATGCCGACATTCGCCAGCGCTGCCAAATCGAAGCCAAACAACGCCAAGCTTTGATCAATCGGGCTGATGTCACTACCCATAATAGCGACCAAGATGTACAAAATACACTCAAGCGTTGTTATGCATCGTTAAACCGCGTGACCTTAAACCAAGAGCCCTTGTTTTTTTACTCCGATGCCAATGGCTTGGTGCGCTTTGAGTCCTTAAAGAAAAAAAACAAATCAGTGCTCAATCAATCCACAGGCGCCAATGGCAGCCAATGGATCACATTGCGCTATGGTCAAGGCAGCCTGACGTTCATCAGCGATATGCAAATGTTTGATAACCCCATTATGCCGCAATTGAATAGCATGGATTTAAGCCGTTATGACCACATGGAAATTGCCAATATGTGGCTTCTTCCTGCTTCTGAGGTTATTTTGACTTCACAACTGGAAAATCATAATGAAGGCATGCCTTTGGTAACACCAGATTGGCTGCGCTTACTGCGCTTTGCGCCTCTTTTTGTTGCACTCATGGTGCTGGCGACAATTTTGTTATTTTGGCATTATCGCTACCCCCGTGGCGTGCGCCACGAACTGCCAAAACTAGAACAAAGACAATGGCTGATGCATTTATCGGGTGCTGGGGAGTTTATTCAGCGCACACATGCCAAAGAAGCCATGTTGCAGCAGTGGCAAGATGATTTGTTTATTCAACTGCAAAAACGCTTTGTACAATGGCCGTATTTAAGCACCAAACAGCGTGTCGCCTTGCTGAGAAAAACATGGTCGATATCACCTTTGGCAATTGATTTGTGGTGTCAGCCCATTCCCAATCGCATCCACAACAAAGACTGGCTAACATATTTAAAAGCCCACCAACAGATTAAAAAGGTTCTCTAATGCAAACGAATCAACACAATCCGCAAGATAAAATGGCCACAGCCATGCGCGCCATCCAAATTCTAAAACAACGTTTAGAACAGGTAATTACTGGGCAAAAATCGGTTTTGGATCAGATTTTGGTGGCCTTTTTAGCAGGCGGTCACGTTTTATTAGAAGGCGTTCCAGGCGTGGGCAAAACCCTAATGGTCAGAGCACTGGCACAAAACATTTCAGGGAATTTTCACCGCATTCAATTCACACCCGATTTAATGCCAAGCGATGTGACTGGGCACTACTGGTTTGACAACAAAGCCCAAGAATTTTCCTTACGACCCGGCCCAATTTTCACCAATTTGCTGCTTGCCGATGAAATTAACCGTGCACCGGCCAAAACACAAGCTGCCTTGCTTGAAGTCATGCAAGAAGGTTCTGTAACTTTGGATGGCAAAACCCACCCTGTTCCCAAGCCTTTCATGGTATTGGCAACCCAAAACCCCATTGAGCAAGAAGGAACATACCCGCTACCTGAAGCACAGCTAGACCGATTCATGTTCAAAATCATGATTGATTACCCTAGCTTACAAGATGAAATGACGCTTCTTGGCAAACTCATACACCAAGACAACTTGGATTTATTGTCGCCACAAGACAATGTGCTTAGTTTGGCTCAAATCACACAATTGCAACAACGGGTCATGCAAGTCACCGTGAGCCCACAAATTATTGAATATGCGGCCCAATTGGTTCATGCCACCCGCAACAGCCACCATTTTTCAATTGGAGCTGGTCCTCGTGCCAGCATTGCCTTAATCGTTGGTGCTCGCGCTTATGCGCTAGTGCATGGCATGACGTTTGTCACGCCTGATCACATCAAAGCGCTGTGGTTACCTACCTTACGCCACCGTGTGCGTTTGGCAACGGCTTTTGAAATGGAAGGCATGAGCTTGGACACCGCCTTAATGGCAATCACCCAAAACATAGCGGCGCCTAGAACATGAGACCCAGTCTTCGCTTGGTGAGCATCACCATTGTCTTGGCAATCATGGCACTGATTAATGCTCAGATTCCCTCGCTGTGGCCGGAGTATTTGGGGATTTTAGGTTTGCTGCTCATCTTCAGTTGCATAGATGCTTTGCGTTTATACAGACTGCCATCCCCTGAGATTGAGCGCACCATGCCAGCCCAAATGGCACTGGGCCAAGCAACAGTGATTTCTTATCGCATTCGCCATCGCAGCACTTTTGCTACATCCTGCTTTATTTACGATGGCTACCCGAGCAACTGGCTGCGCCAAGAAGAACCTTTGATTGCGGCACTAAAACCCAAGTGCAGCAGCAAATTGGAACAAAAAGTCACGCCCAATCAACGCGGTTTAATTCACCTGCGTCCCTGCCAAAGCTTGGTGGTAAGCCCATTGGGCTTGTGGCACAAATGCTTTACCCATGATTTGCCAGCCACAACCAAGGTTCTGCCTGATTTTAGTAAAATTCTTGGGGCCGATTTGTTGTCACTAGAACATTGGTTGCGTTTGATTGGCATTAAAAAAAGCCACTATGCAGGCTCAAGCCAAAGTTTTCATCAATTGCGTGACTTTCAACAAGGCGATGATTTACGCCATATCGATTGGAAAGCCAGTAGCAAACATCAAAAATGGATTAGCAAGAGCTATGAAGCTGAACATGATCAACAACTGGTATTCTTACTCGACTGTGGTCGACAAATGCGGCTATCCGATGATCGGCTCACCCATTTTGACTATGCCTTAAACGCCATGATGTTGCTGTCGTACGCCGCACTTCGCCATCATGATGCTGTTGGTTTGGCAACTTTCGCTCATCCTAAAGCCCAGTTTTTGGCAGCCAAAAAAAACCAGAAACAATTGCATCATTTGTTGGAAATGGTTTACGACATTGAGCCAAGCCAGCAAACACCCGATTACGCTTTAGCCGTACAAACCATTTTGCAACACCAAAAAAGGCACAGCTTGATTGTGGTGATTACCCACATGGACCAGAACAAAGATCCAGATTTAATGACACAATTAAATTTACTGCGTCAAAAACACACGGTCTTGATTGCCAACTTGCAACAGCAGCAACAAATACAAGCGTTAAATGCTAAACTAAACACCTCACAGGCTGCCAATGCTTATGCCGGCGCTCAAATGTACCAGCAATTGCAGTCTGAATTACAGCAATCCATGTTTGCAGCCAAAATTAGCTATACACATGTTTTGCCACAAGAACTTAGCGCAGCACTCATTAACCACTATTTGAAGTTTAAACAACATGGCTCTTGGTAATACCTTTTTTATCCCACCGCTTTTTGCCCCAAATGCCAGTGACGATGCCTTAGCATATTTAACGACACTGCTGCCCTCTGAAATCACTTTTATTCAAGATCCGTACCTAGCCAATGGCTTGTATTTGTCTTTTGCAGAAGATACTTTAAGCCTGTGCAGCAGCCTACAAAAAGGCAATGTTTGCGTGGATTTCTCAGCAGGTCGATTGGATTATCGTCGTCAAAAAGGTGGCGGTGAGCAAATTGCCAAGGCCGTCAATTACAAAGAAAATAAGTGCTTGATTGATGCCACAGCAGGCTTAGGTCGCGACAGTTTTATTTTGGCAAGCCATGGTTTAGATGTGCATTTGTTTGAGCGCCATCCCATTGTGGCTGCGCTATTACAAGATGGCATAAACCGCGCCAGTGCTGTGGATGAATTGGCCGGCATTGTACAAAACATGCATTTGTACAACCAAGCATTCTCATTTGAGGCAGCGCAAAACATAGCCAAGCCCGATGTCGTGTATCTTGACCCCATGTATCCCGTGCGCCAAAAATCAGCTGCCATCAAAAAAGAAATGGCTTATTTTCATGATTTGGTTGGTGTTGCCAATAGCGATGAAGCTGCCATGCTTCAGGATGCCTGTGTGTTGGCCAAGAAACGGGTTGTGGTAAAACGCCCACGCTTAGGCGACTTTTTGAACCAACAAAAACCAGCTTATCAGTATGAAGGTAAAAGCACCCGCTTTGATGTGTATCTGCCAGATACACCCAAAAGCATCTAGCCTTAAATAACTCATTCGCATAATGCCCTTGCAAAATAGGGGCTTTACATTGTAAAGTGGTACGCACTACTGACAACATTGTGGCCGTATGCTGACCATTACCCAACAAGACCAACTATTAACGCTGTTACAAGCGAATTTCACCAATGACCTAACAGGCTACAAGCCTTTATTGATGTTAGGTCAACCTATTGGCTATATCAATTCCATTTGGTCAGAACGTTTGGTTCGTGATTTAGGGCAAATGTGCAATATTGATGATGCCTATGTGACCTTGCATGAACAAGACCCTTTGGCCTTGTCTGATATGCTGCAAACCATGGGCAGGCAATGGCATAAAACCGGTGA
>JASLBZ010000092.1 GCA_030146285.1 Neisseriaceae bacterium
CCGGCTTTTTTAAGCAAGCGCACCAGCTCACAAGATTTGTAAGCCGCAATGCCACCGGTGATGCCCAGTAAAATATGTTTGTGGTTGGTGTTCATAAATGGATTGTCAAATTAAGGGTGGTGATGTTGGCAAAAATGCGCATTATTGTGTTTATGGTTTCTTGCGCTTCATCTTGATTGCTATCAAAATAATTATTTTAGGCGCTTGAGGTCCATGTTTGGCTAACCGAATACCCAGTAATTTATTTGTATGCTGGTGGGTAGTAGCCAGCTTCGGGGATCGCCAATAATTGATTCTTAAGCACTGGATAATCTCTCGAAAATTGAGAATCACCAATAACAGGGGTGTGTTCTTTTTTCAGTCTGAAATTTTCGTCACAAGTTAAAAAGTCTTTTCTGATTTCTTTTTGACTCATGTCCAAAGTATTAAACTGAACGATTGTATCGCATAATGCAGAATAAGCATTTTTTTCATTGGGGTAGTTCTTTTGAATAAATTCAAAATATTGAATGGATGCTTTTTCAAGTGATGCGTAACGTAATCGAGCAAAGTATTGGAATTTTTCGTTATCGTTTTTATAGGTAAAATCCCTGACATTGTACAGTTCAGGTGTTGAGTTCTCAACCAGCAATTCCCATATTTTCTTATTCAAATTCAGTACATTGGCGTTATTGATGTATTGTTCGGCGTTGTTTTTCCAAGTATCGTATGATTTGCCTGTGTTATATTTTACAACAGAATATTTTGGTTCGTCATTTTCGATATATGGGTTGATTCTTTCTTCTGATTTTGTTTGTTTAATCGCGAAAAGCGTTGGGTTCGGTGATATATAGTAAAATCTATTGTCGTCTTTAAGTACCCCAAGGTCTTTAAATATTTGAATTACATCTTGACGTTCAGTCGGACTGAGTTTTTTATCATTATAGGTATATGGGACACTTTCTACTAACTCATTTGATTCATTGTTTTTTGCTAAAACATCACCACCAAATGACAATGAAAGTGCAGAAATCAATGCCCAGGCTATAGTCATTTTTTTTGTGTTTTGAATCAACCCATTGCTAGGTTGATTTGTTTTATCATATAGAAGACTCATGAATATCCCTTAATATTCCTTTTTATCTGAATCATGTCAGGCTTCAAGCGCTGTTAGGCACATGTTTTAAGTTGAGCGTTTTTTTCTGGTTTGAACATGTGCGTTATGATTCTTGGCTAACACCATTCATCAATCAATGGGTAGCCACACGATTAATGGTTGTGGCAAGCGCAGTCGTGGCTGTGTTCGTGTTCGGTTTCTTGTCCGTGGGCTTCTGAGTCCAAAACCAATTCATTCCACTCATCTTCGCTGCCATCAAAATCGTCCATGGCTGCATATTCGCCACCTTCAATCCAAATCACCAAGTCTTCTAATGTGGCTGCACCTTCAACCCAATCACAAGGTGAATTGGCTTCAGCATCAGGTGACAATACGGCCGCCAAACCATCATGCCAAGCAACCCAATAATCATTTTCTGTGCGCACAATTTGTGCTTCGGGATGAATGCTTTCATCGGTGCCGATCAGCATGCGGTTGATAATGTCTTCACGATTTAAAAATGTATTGGCCATGGTGTTTTCTCTTGTGTGTGCTATTGATTGTGTATCTTACAATAATAGGGCTGCTTTCCCAAATAATAATGCTGCCTGTCATGGCTTTGTGGACAAATTGTATTGGGGGTGTTTTTTATTCCATATTGCCAGAGAAAATAATGTGCCATTCAGGCTGCCTATTGAAGTATTTCGTGATACTGAGAAGGGGTGAAATCAAGACGTAATGCCATTTTGGTCTTAAGATATGCTTAAATATTCCTAAAATAATTTATTCCTTTAATATCATAAATTTGGGAATTATCTTATTTGTCAGACATAAATAATTGACGTTTAGAATCTGGAATCACCTTTGTGCATTTGAGTCAGCGTCTTTAGTGCTATAAAATTGCTGTTTAAATTAAAGGTGAGCAATAATGAACTATCCGCTTATCGGCAACATCATTGTTTTTGTCTTGTTACTGTTTGTATTGACCCGTTTTGCCAATCGTGGTTGGAGTTTGTCCAAAAAAGTCTTATTGGGTTTGGTATTGGGCGTGCTGTACGGCTTGGGTTTGCATTTGCTTTATGGCACAGGCACAGAAACCGTCAAACAGTCAATTCAATGGTTTAATGTGGTGGGCAATGGTTATGTCAAGCTGTTGCAAATGGTCGTGATGCCATTGGTGTTCGCCTCAATCTTAAGCGCTGTTGCGCGCTTGAACAAAGCCTCAGCTTTGGGGAAAATCAGTTTTTTAACCATTGGTACTTTACTGTTGACCACAGCCATTGCCGCTTTGGTCGGCATTGCCATGGCCAATTTGTTTGGTTTAAGTGCCGAAGGTTTGGTACAAGGAGCACCAGAAAGTGCTCGTCAGGCTGCCATTGACAGCAATTACATTGGTAAAGTCAGTGATTTGAGTGTGCCAGATTTATTGGTGTCGTTCATTCCACAGAATCCATTTGCGGATTTAGCCGGGGCGAATCCAACATCTATTATTGGGGTGGTGATTTTTGCAGTATTCTTGGGCATAGCTGCTTTGCAAATGGTCAAAGATGACCCGATTAAAGGCGAAAAAGCCTTAGCTGCCATTGATATTTTGCAAACATGGGCAATGAAGTTGGTGCGTTTGGTTATGCGTTTAACACCTTATGGTGTGATGGCATTGATGATTAAAGTGGTTGCCAGTTCTAATTTGGATGACATTGTGAACTTAGGCACATTCGTGATTGCGTCTTACTTGGCCATTTTAATCGTGTTTTTGGTGCATGGTGCGCTCATCGGTTTGACTGGCATCAGCCCTTTGCGATTTTTCAAGAAAGTCATACCCGTATTGACGTTTGCTTTTACCAGTCGCTCAAGTGCTGCCAGTATTCCTGTGAACATTGAAGCGCAAACACAGCGCTTGGGTATCCCAGAGTCGATTGCCAGTTTTTCAGCGTCTTTTGGTGCCACGATTGGTCAAAATGGCTGCGCTGGTATTTACCCTGCGATGTTGGCTGTGATGGTTGCGCCGACAGTGGGCATTAATCCTTTTGATCCGCTTTGGATTGCGACCTTGGTGGGCATTGTAACCATCAGCTCAGCCGGTGTGGCTGGTGTGGGTGGTGGTGCAACTTTTGCAGCATTGATTGTGTTGCCTGCAATGGGCTTGCCTGTGACCTTGGTGGCATTGTTGATTTCAGTTGAGCCATTGATTGACATGGGCCGAACAGCTTTGAATGTCAGCGGTTCGATGACAGCGGGCACCGTAACCAGTCAAATCATGGGCTTGACCAATAAGCAGATTTTGGATGCTGATGACGAGCAGAATTTAAGTCAGCCATAACCGCCATTGACAAGTCTTTGCAAAAACCCCTGAATGAGTTTTATCATTGAGGGGTTTTTTTATTGGCTTAAATGAGAA
>JASLBZ010000117.1 GCA_030146285.1 Neisseriaceae bacterium
ATCTCGTGTCCAGCTATGTTCTTTTCTCAAGTAATTGCGGCAAGCGCGCACCGAAGCATGTTCTGCTGTAATGTGAGCAAAGCGACTGTTGGGTAAATTGGCCAGATGGTTTTGGCGACGCAATTCAGCTTCTAAAACAGCCACATTTAATGGGTCAGGGTTGTGTAGCCAAGTGACTTCTAGTTTGGCATCCGACACCAAGTTGATTTCATCTTCAGGTGTTAATACTTCAGCAATCACATAAGCATGGGCGCTAGCCGGTAGCGTTCGCAAGACAGCTTCGGTAACGGGTAAGCCAGTTGCGTCGGTGATAAAAACATAATGTTCTAGATTCGGTGGTACGATGTTTTTGGCATCGGTGCCCATGGTCACGCCAATTTCATCACCAATTTGTGCACGGTTAACCCAGTGGCACGCGACCGTCTCAGTGCCATGCATGGCAAAATCCATGGTGAGGGTTTTGTTGGCTAAGTCGATATCACTGTGGGTATAGGTGCGAACACTGGGCAATTTACTGGCATCTTGAACCGACCAGGTGCGTGTGGCCATGTCAAATTCAGGCAGCTCAATACTGGTTTGGTCTGGGTTGGGTAAAAACAGCTTGTTGTTTGCACCCAAAGTGGTATTGGCATAATGCGCAATGTCTTCACAGTGAAAAACAATGCGCACATAATTGGGGCCTAGGTATTGTTTTTGTGCAACTTGAATCAGGGATTTGTGTGTGTTTGCTTTTGCCATGAATGTCTCTTTAAGCTTTGTTAATTTTAGTTCTAAATGATAATTACTATCAATATAATGCCATCTCATTCTTTTTTCAAGCCTTTTGATTCTTGTTTGTTCAATCGTGCCATTAAAATGATGGAATATCAGCATCAAATAACGATAAAAACGAGATAAGGGTGCAGACAAAGGCTTTTGCCGTTAAAATTAGCCGATAAATTTAATCAAAGTTGACTGAGAAATCGAGAATGAATCCATGAGTACAGCCACAAAAAACATGCCATCGTTACTGGGTGGCGCGATGATTATTGCCGGAACCGCTGTGGGTGCCGGTATGTTTGCCAATCCCACTGCCACTTCTGGTGTTTGGTTTATGGGCTCCATCGTGGTGTTGTTGTATACGTGGTTTAGCATGTACGCATCTGGGCTCATGCTGTTAGAAGCCAATTTACATTACCCCGTGGGCTCAAGTTTTGACACCATCGTGCGCGATTTATTGGGGCAAAAATGGAATATTATTAACGGGTTGGCTGTTGCATTCGTTTTGTTTATTCTGACTTATGCCTATATCTTTGTCGGTGGTGGTCTAACTCAAGACAGTTTGAGTCAATTGGGCAGTAAAGTCACTGGCAGTACCGTTGAAGTATCCCGATTAACAGGAGCATTGGTATTTACTTTTGTATTGTCATTTTGTGTTTGGTTGTCCACCAAGGTTGTTGATCGTTTCTCGACCATTTTAATTGGTGGGATGCTTATCACCTTTTTTATGTCGGTGGGCGGCTTGTTGGGCTCGGTGAAACTACCGGTTTTGTTCGACGAAATTGGCAGGGCACAAGGAGCAGACTATTGGAAATACATTTGGGTGGCGTTGCCAGTTTGTTTGGCATCCTTCGGCTACCACGGCAACGTACCAAGCTTGGTGATTTACTACCAAAAAAATGGCAAGAAAGTCGCCAACAGTATTTTGATTGGTACGGTCATTGCCTTGGTGATTTATTTGATTTGGCAATTATCAGTACAAGGCAATTTGCCTCGTTCAGCATTTGCACCTGTGATTGCCGAGGGTGGTGATGTTGCTGTGTTGCTTGCGGCATTGTCTGAGTATGTGTCAACGCAAGGCTTAAAAACGCTATTGAATTTATTTGCTTACATGGCCATTGCCAGCTCTTTTTTAGGGGTGACTTTGGGTTTGTTTGATTATATTGCCGATTTGTTTAAGTTCAGTAATGGCCGTTTAGGACGCCTAAAATCTGCGTTGTTGACTTTTGTTCCCCCCTTTATTGCTTGCATGCTCTACCCAACCGGGTTTGTTAAAGTCATCGGTTATGTGGGTTTGTTTGCTACCATTTGGGCAGCCATTGTACCTGCGCTTTTGGTTGCAGCCAGTCGAAAACGTTTTGCGCCGACAGACTTTAAAGCTTTTGGTGGGCAATTTATGGTGGTATTTGTGCTGGTGTTCGCTGTCATTAATATTTGTGCGCAATTGTTTATTCAGTTTGGTTGGTTACCCGTTTACAAAGGTTAAGAATCATCATGATTACTGCTGTTTTGTTTGATTTGGATGGTACTTTGGCTGATACCGCATTGGATTTGGCTCGAGCTTTGAATGTGGTTTTGGAACAAAATGGCTTGCCTTTGGTTTGTTCCCAAGCCTTAAAAAGCATCGCAGGTGATGGTGCTTTGGCAATGGTTCGTTTTGCTTGTCCTGATGCTGATGAAATCCAGCAGCAAATGCTGGTACAAGCTTTTCTAACCGAATATGAAGCCAACTCTTGTGTAGACACTGTTTTGTTTGATCAAGTTAAAGAGGTGATCACTGCCTTGGTTGAAAACAATATTGTGTGGGGGATTGTAACCAATAAGCATTCACGATTTAGCCATCAGGTTATTTCAAAACTGCCATTTCCATATCCTCCAGCCGTGGTGGTGAGTGGTGATACTTTGGCTCAAAGCAAACCCGATCCAGCACCTCTTTTGTATGCAGCCAAGGCCATCAATCAGCGCGCAGAGAATTGCTGTTACGTTGGTGATGGTTTGCGAGACATACAAGCTGCTAAAGCGGCAAACATGATGAGTGTTGCTGTTCATTGGGGTTATGTGACTAAGGCTACAGACATTCAGTCCTGGCAAGCCGATGCCAATATTTCATCAATGCAGCAATTATTGGCTGTTTTGAAGGTTTGATTGATGGCATTGTTCGCACAATATCAATATTAAAAGAGCCCAGTGTTAATACTGGGCTCTTTGTTTTTGGTTAGATTTTTATTAGATAGAAAACTTTTTTGTATGGGCTAACTGAGTCGTGATACTTTTTGTTGCAGACAATTTATTTCACATTAAGCTACTGGTGCTTCGTATCTCATTCATTTGCCTTAGAAATATTTTTTTAAAAAAATGCTATATTTTTGATTTAAGACAAGTGAATAGTTTTGTGAATAGTTTTATTCAGCAAATCAAATGAAATGCATTAAATGGGCTTGAAATAAAAGTGAATAAGTGTTCTAATGGCATTGCTTTATTTATTTAAAGCGAAACTTTTTTGTAATGATTTTCATTTTATATCCCCATATTTTATGGGGATTTTTTTTATTTGTAATAACAGTTAATATTGCGATAAAAATTCCCAAACAGAAGCCGGATTGTAGGTTTCTTTTTCTTTTGCTTTAATCATTTCTGCAGCGCGAAACATATAGTCAACACGCTCTTGTAATGAAAGATGCACCATATCAACCTCAATCAAATGGGCTGCTAAGGTTAGGCATTCGTACTTGGACAGTAATTGACTCATATTGACTTCCCCGTGTGCAATGAGCGTTTTGTTTCGATAACCCATAATATCAAATTATCATAACTTTGCAATATTTAATTCAAAAAAACAAATAGATTATGGCTTTAATATATTAAAAAAATAAATAATTATTTGTATAATTTAAGGATTGTGTTGCCAGGCATGATTCTTAAAGAAAATTGCATTCATGGCTTGGGATGATGGACAAACAATGAAAATTGGCTTAATAACGACACTTGTTTGTTCATGGATAGGATGGAAAAATGGCACTGCGTTAACAGTGCCATTGTATTACAATCTAAAACCATGATTTAGATGCTTGGACTTAATTTTTCCAAGCCACCCATGTAAGGACGCAATACTTCTGGAACCACAACAGAGCCATCCGCTTGTTGGTAGTTTTCCAAAACAGCAACCAAAGTGCGTCCAACGGCCAAGCCTGAACCATTTAAGGTATGAACAAATTGATTTTTGCCATCGCTATTTTTAAAGCGTGCTTTCATGCGACGTGCTTGGAAGTCTTCGCAGTTAGAGCAGCTTGAAATTTCGCGATAGGTATTTTGTGCAGGTACCCATACTTCTAAATCATATGTTTTCGCTGCGCTAAAGCCCATGTCACCCGTGCACAAAGTAATCACGCGGTAAGGTAGTTGCAATGCTTTTAAGATGTTCTCAGCATGTGAAACCATTTCTTCTAATGTGTCATAAGAAGTGTCTGGGTGAGCAATCTGCACCATTTCAACTTTATCAAATTGGTGTTGGCGAATCAAACCACGGGTATCTTTACCGTATGAGCCAGCTTCTGAGCGAAAGCAAGGAGAGTGGGCTGTCATCTTAATCGGCAGGTCACTTTCTTTCAGGATGCTTTCACGAACGGTATTGGTTAAGGTAATCTCAGCTGTAGAAATCAAATATTGCTCAGTGCTCTCGGCTTCTTCTGGCGCACCTGAAGTCACTTTGTACATGTCTTCAGCAAACTTTGGCAATTGTCCCGTACCAAACAAAACATTGGGGTTCACGATGTAAGGCGTGTAATGTTCGGTATAGCCATGGTTAATGGTGTGGGTATTTAACATGAACTGAGCCAAAGCACGATGTAGCAACGCCATTTGACCGCGTAAGACTGTGAAACGTGCACCAGACAAAGCCGCGCCCATTTCAAAATCCAAACCCAATTTTGCACCCAAATCCACATGGTCTTGTACGTCAAAATCAAAGACAGGCACAGTACCGACTTTGCGTACTTCGACATTGTCATTTTCATCTTTACCAACAGGAACATGGGCATTAGGGATGTTAGGAATCTCCAATAACCAAGATTCAAGTTCGGTTTGCACCGCTTCAAACTGGGTCTCAACATCTTTTAATTGAGCACCAAAAGAGCCAACTTGCGCCATCACGTCACTGGCATCTTGTCCTTGGCTTTTTAAAATACCAATTTGTTTGGATAAATGATTGCGCTGCGCTTGCAGTTCTTGTGTTTGTGTTTGTAAGGCTTTACGCTGAGCCTCTAAAGCTTCAAAGCGCTCACAGTCAAATTGATAGCCACGACGGGCCAGTTGAGCTGCGATGGCTTGTACATCGTTACGAAGTAACTGTATGTCTAACATATTCTATTCTTCTGGAAGGTTTTAATTAAGGATTATAATCAATAAGTAATAACTATGCACCAAGGCGATATTTTAGCAATGATAAAATGATTTCCGCCATTCTCACTTCACGGCATTAAAACTTTATTCTTGCGAATGTATCTTTTTGTCATTTTGGATGACAAGCGACCTAGTTGTCTTTGTGCTGCTTTGATGCTATCCGACTTTAAAAATGCATCTGTACCAGAGACTTTGCACGCAAATCCCTCTGTCAATAAGCCAATGGTTCATTTATATATGCAGGGTTCAGGCTTATTGCAATGCTTTGTGTTTTGGCAAATCCTTGGTTTAAGGCCCTAGCTGTTAGTGACATACCAATGGAATTGCTGAACAAATGCACATTACCTACCGATATTCTACGGTTGATAATTTCTTCTAGTTTACCAGTTATTGCGAATCTTAGCTTTGCTTTCGTCTTGTTTTGCCCTCCAAGTAAACCAGAATACTTTTGAAGGTATTGGCCTGCAACATCAGATAAGCGAAGATACCATCCAATGTGGTAATTTCTTGTACTCGTGTTGGGTGAGTGAGCTGATTGTACATTGGTTGGCTCTATATAAAAACGCCACTACAATACGATAATGCACCAGACAGAAAAAAAGGTGAGGGCAAGCAATATTTGGCCAGTAACGAAGACAGATTTTTGTCATGCATTTTTCACAAAAAATGGCTACTTATGGGTGAGAGTGAGTAATTGTATATATTATTGATTAAATGAATATTATTTATTTATGAGAATGTTTATTTGATTTGTATTAAAAATCAATCTCTTAAGTAAACATTAATAACATAATGAATATATAATGAGCGCTCTTGATGTGTATGTTTATCCAGCCATTTTATTGGCTGGAATTTTTTTGAACGCATAAGCAATTGATTTATATTTATTTTTGTTTTTAAATTGCTGATAAAATAGAATAAAAAAACTGCATATCAAATTTAATATGCAGTTTTTATTGCTATTGATAATCTAGATATGTATATTTAGTTATCAATTTAATTATTGGTAATTCTTGATATGTGTGTTTTACGCCTACTGGGTTAAACTCTGGTAGGCTTTTTTCAAGCCTCCAATTCTACTACGATAAATAAATAATTCAAATGAATAAAGTTCATTAGTTGAATAGTTGTTATTTATCATGACTCACATCCCATGACAAAAAATCCACCTTATCAGGTGGATCTTCTTTTTTTAATGGTGCCGTACAAATCAAATACAGCAAAAAGCAATAGATAGTAATTGATAAAGCTTTCCCAATAAGAATTATTGAAAAGCAGTCCGTAACCACTTTTGACATTTAAGTACAATAAATACGGAATTGTTATCAACCAGAACAACCAAAATACCGTGCGTATAATCTCGCCCATGAGAGGTTCTTAGTGATTAAAAAATTCCATTGTACTATATGTCGAATTGTTTGCCGTCTTTTTGAATTGTCATCCTTTTAATCCATCGACAAACTGATTGTTTGTTATGCTGTTTTTATTACAATGGCTGATGATGAGAGCTGGAAGACACATACAAAATGAATTTGACGATATTGATATTCAAAATGGAATATAAAATCTTATCAGAGTGCATTGATTGAGGTAGAATAATATGCAATTGTGCTTGAAATACATTTTAAAGGTCTAAGGTTGCATTCATGAAAAGAGAGTCGTTTACAAATAATCCAGATTTGGTTTTTTATATTGCCGACGATTTGGTGGAGAAAAAACCAGATCATACCAAGCCAGTGGCTATTGAGCCCCCCGTAGCCACGTCGGTAAAATCAACAGCTTCTGTTGATGATGCGGATGATTCTTGGGAAGAGCAATTGCTAAAGTTGCGCACCAATCGTGGTTCGGATATGTTTAAGAAAAAAGAGGCTTCGATTGCCAGCATCCTGAATCGAGCACCTGAGGTTAGCACCACTTCCGCTTCAAAAAGTAACAAGCCTGAAACGGTTAAGGCTACCGTGATAGATGTTAAAAAACAGCAATTGAATGGCGCTCAAAAAGAGGTGGTGTATGATTATTTTATTGACAGTTGGCAAGAGAAACACAATTTAAGCCAAGCAGATCAAGATGAAATTGAGCTGCTTTTCAAAGAGGATTGGGTTGCTGCACAAAGTGATGTTTTGAGTATCAGTGAGCAAGCAACGGACAATCAAACCATTCTTTTACACATGGTCGAAGAGATTCAGCCACCATTGGCCAGCACAACACCTCAATCGAATCTGCAAGTGAGCGAAGCTGCGAAACCTAAATGGATAGCCGAAGAATTAAAAGCAGATGATGTCGGGCAAATGCCCATTGATGGGATATTGGATGACAATAAAGCGCTCACCGTGGCATTGCATGTGATTGCACCGGTTACGAGTGACAAAAGATTGTTGTGCATCAGTGAAAAAGACTTGGTTAAACGGTTGTCGGAACAGTTAGAAAGCCATTTAAGCAATATCATTGGTGGTATTGTGAAAACACAAGTACAAAAGTACACCAACACTTTATTACAAGAAACGCAGGCATCATTACTGGAAGTGTTACCAAAAATCATTCATGAAACCATTGATTACAATATAGATTCTATTTTAAAAGACATTAAAGGCAATACAAAGCAATAATTGTCACAATACTGCAATACAGCACGACTATCATTTAAGGCTATTGCCTGATTATGTTAAAGGATAAATATGGCTGAGCACACGTCTTCCCAGTTCAATATGGAATTGGAAAATGTCCGTACCAAAGTAATGAAAATGGGTGGTTTATTGGAAAACCAATTGTTGGGTATTATTCATGCTACCTCAAAATTGGATGAGCAAGGTCTGCCTGATATTATTGCCAATGACAAACAAGTTGACCAGATGGAAGTGGATATTGACGATGAATGTCAGTTAATCATTGCCCGCCGCCAGCCTGCTGCAAGTGATTTGCGTTTGGTATTAACCGTAACGCGTATTATTACTGATTTAGAGCGCATTGGTGATGAACTGAAAAAAGTGGCTTTGCGCGCACATGAGTTAATCAATAACGGGCGTGTGGCGAATAACCAATTTTACGATTTGATTCGTATGTGCAAAATTGCTTTGGAAATGATGCAAACGTCTTTGGATGCCTTTGCACGTGTGAATCCAACTGCATTTATCACTGTAGCAAAAATCGATGATGAATTGGATCAGGAATACGATAACCAATTGCGCAAATCCATGACGTATATGATGGAAGATCCACGAAACATTAGTGTATTAATGGATTTATTATTTATGTACAAAGGGGTAGAGCGCATTGGAGATCATGCCTTGAATATCACTGAGCACGTGGTTTATTTGGCCAATGGTATCGATATTCGCCATACTTCACGTGATGAGGCTAGCGAACAAATTATTGCATTGGCCGATAAAGAAACAACTCACTAGTGTGGTTGTTAGCATTGCATTTTCAAGAGCCAGGCGAGAGTCTGGCTTTTTTATTGCCAAGGCAAAATCAAGATGCCATAACGATTTCAGTACAAAGAATGTGTATTGTGGAGGCAAAAAAAGAGACCCCGCACCATAAAATGCAGGGTCACAACACACACATCAAGAGAGAACTGATTATATCGGCCTTTTGATGTTGAATACTTGATATACATCAGACAAAAGAAGTAATTAGCTTATTATCAAGTAAAGTGCATAAACAGTTTTGGGTTTTATGCTTGCGCTGAATGCAACCAATCTTTGGGTTTTAAGAAGGCTTCTAATTCGGCTTCTGGGCTATTTTTCTCTGGTGTAAACTGGTATTCAAAGCGAACCAATGGTGGCATAGACATTAAAATGGACTCAATTCGACCACCGCTTTGTAAACCAAATAAAGTGCCGCGATCCCAAACCAAATTGAACTCGACATAACGGCCTCGGCGATACAGTTGGAATTGACGTTCCCGATCAGTATAAGGTTTGTGTTTGTTCTGGGTAACAATGGGCAAATAAGCCTCTAAAAAACCATTGGCAATTGCTTGGATAAACGCGGTGCAAGTCTCTAGGTCCCACTCATTTAAATCATCAAAAAACAAACCACCAATGCCTCGAGACTCTTGGCGATGCGGTAAGTAGAAATAGTCATCACACCATTTTTTATAACGTGGGTAAACATCTTCACCAAAAGGCTCGCATAAATCATGTGCTGTTTGATGCCAGTGAATGGCCGCTTTTTCATCTGGGTAATAGGGAGTCAAGTCAAAACCACCACCAAACCACCAAATGGGATCAGCATCTTTTGGGTAGGCAATAAAAACCCGAACATTGGCGTGGCAAGTGGGAATGTAAGGATTCTCTGGGTGAACGACCAAAGAAACACCCATGGCTTCAAAAGAAGAGCCTGCTAATTCTGGTCTGTGGGCCGTGGCAGAGGCTGGCATGGTGTCGCCTTTGACATGTGAAAAATTCACACCGGCTTTTTCAAACACAGCACCTTCGGTGAGGACGTTGGTGCGGCCATGGTTATTGCCGTTTTGCCATTGATCAACATGAAATGTGCTGCTGCCATCAACATTGGATAAGGCTTCGCAAATTGTACTTTGAATGTTTAAAAAAATATTGGCAAGATTTTGGCTGTTTATCATCTGTATCATCTTTGTCTATTGGTATCTTTATCCTATTTTAGCCTATTATCCATATTCTATGGGGCATACATAGCAATAGATGCTGGAAGTGAGATTCTATATGCCGTTTTGATATATAATTTGTAGCGCATATTACATAAAAAGTGTATATACTGTAAAAGCTTAACAGAAAATAACATATACTCTTAACTCATATATGGTATCTTAACTATTCGTTACATGGAGTGGTAGATGAAAGGCAATACAAGTGAAGTAAATGCAGTGGGCATTAAAAGTCCATTGTCGAAGACTTTATTCAAAGTCGCCTCTTATTTAACCGATGTCAACCAGAAGCAAAACTTGGCAGGCGCTTTAAAATCGTTAAATAGTGTGAAAAAAGTAGATCAGAATGTGGATGGTTTAAAAGGCTATTACCTTGAAGTCAGTGATGATATCAATGCAGCTTTTGCAACCTATCAATTGCATGGTGAAGAAAACAGCTATTTGGCTGATTTGCGTTTGGCTTCTATGTATGAGGGCATCGAACACTACCAAAATGCGTTTTATTATTATCAATTGGCCATGGAAAAGTTTGGTGATTCCTTTGCATTGTCGATGATGATTTATTATCTTGAAAACAAATTGGTAGATTACGATGATTTTGATGTGGTGTTCTTAAAGTCATTGTTAGAAACTGCTGTGACCATTGAGCGTTTGAATGTGCATCACAATAATATTTATTGTGAGTTATTGCATTATTTAGCCAAAAATGAAGATACCTTCTCTCAGCGGTATTTGTGTTATTACCATTTGTACATTATGCAAGATAAAAACACCAGTGCACTTTGGTTAAGTGAGTTAGTAACAAATAAACACCATTTATCAAAGAAATTTTTCAAAGACATCAAATGGCCGAATGTGAAAATGGATTTAAAAAAAAACACATCAAAAATCATGACGCGCCATTGAGTAAATCGGACTCATAACATGCCAGAAGAACCCAGAAAAAACCCCGCTATATTCGTAGCGGGGTTTTATGATTATTTCCATCCAAATGGGGTTTAGCCGATGGGTGTGATGATGTGAAACATTTGCAAAACCTGCGAGATGATAATTAAACAGCCCAAAACAAATGCAATGATTAAACCTGTTTTACCACCTTTAACCACATAGTCACCTCGGTAATTTTGTTGGCGCTTAGACCACACCAAAGCCACTGGCATGAATACTGCCAGTATGGTCAGTGCAATGGCTGCATAACCTAAAGCGGTAATAAAGCCTTGTGGGTAGAACAAAGCAAATCCCAATGGCGGTACAAAGGTAATCAAGGCAACCTGAAAGCGGTGTCCTGAGCTTTTATTTCGATGTAAAGAATCAGCCAAAAAGTCAAACAAGCCCAAACTCACACCCAAAAATGAAGTGGCCAAGGCCAAATCGGCAAATAAACTGACGGTCTGGCTAACCATTGATGTGCGTAAAGTGGTTTCGATGGAAGCAATAAAGCTACCTAAGTCGCTATTTTGAATCAATTCACTTTGCAAAAAGATGCCTTGAATTGCCAATTGCCACAGTATGTAAACCACCAACGGAATAGCAGAGCCAACCAATAGAATTTTTCGCAAAGCTTTAATGTCTTTTCCAACATAATTCACAATGGATGGAATGCTGCCGTGAAAACCGAATGAGGTAAAAATCACCGGCAATGATGCAAACAATAAGCCTTGACCCATGGGCATGGCAATCAGATTACTCATTTTGATGTTGGGCAGCAATAAAAACAACATGACAACCAAAGCAATGATTTTTAAACCAAATAAAACGCGGTTTACCACGTCAACCGAGTGGGTGCCAATAGCGACCACAATAGCCGCTGCAATGGTAAACAAGACTGCGCCCAAATGGGTTTGTTCTAAACCAAAAAACTGATTAATTTTAATATTCAGTTGGCTGCCACCGCCGGCAATGTAAGCGGCGCACAGTGCATAAAACAAAAAGAATACAGAGAAGGTAGCTAACATGCGGCCTTTGGCCCCTAAAAACTGTTGGGCCAGCGTGTGCAATGTGGCATCGCGATTGGCATGTTGATGCACTTCTAGCATCAACATGGCGGTATAAGCCATTAAACACCAGATGCCAAGCATGATTAAGGTCGCTGCTGTAAAGCCAAGACCTGCAGAAGCCAGAGGTAAGGCCAACATGCCTGCGCCAATGGTTGTGCCGGCAATAATCAAAGTACTGCCAAATATTTTATTGTTTGTCATCGAATCAGTGCAATCACGTTAATGGGTTAAATGAAAAAGAAAATTGCACTGTACACGCAAAGCGCATTCAGTGCACACAAAATGCTTGTTACCAATGATTAATGCGAGCGTGCCATGCTTTGCAACAATTCTTTGGCATGTTCTTTGGTGGTGTCTGTCAGCACTTCACCGCCGAGCATGCGGGCAATTTCGTCAACACGTTCTGTTGGAGACAAGGGATGGATTTGGCTGATGGTTAAATCATTGACCTCACGCTTGCTTACCAGCCAGTGCTGGTTGCCGCAGGCTGCTACTTGTGGCAAATGGGTAATGGCCAAAATTTGGTAGCTTTTGCCCAATTCTTGTAAAGCTTCGCCTACAACTTGTGCCACTCGGCCGCCAATGCCCGTATCCACTTCATCAAAAATCAAGGTTGGTACGGTGGTTAATGCGCTGGTAACCACTTGTAAAGACAAACTGATGCGAGAAAGCTCACCACCTGAGGCGACTTTGCTCATGGGTTTTAATTGTGAGCCGCGGTTGGTGGCAACCATGTATTGAATGTGTTCTATTCCGTAGGCTGTAGGCTCACAAGCTTGTAAATCAATGGCGAATGTTGCACCTTGCATCGCCAATGTTTGCAAGCTCGCACTGGTTTTTTCACCCAAAACAAGCGCTGCTTGATGGCGTAGCTTGCTTAATTGTTTGGCAAAATCGTAATAAGTAGCTTGCGTGGTGGCGACTTGTTTTTCTAAAGCATCCAAATCACTGGCCGCTTGCAACTGGCTTAATGCTTCAGCCAAATGCTGTTGGTGTTGACGTAAATTTTCAGGCTCAATGCGGTATTTGCGTGCCAATTGATTCAATGTGTTCAGTCGGGCTTCTTGTTCGGCCAATTCTTTTGGGTCAATATCAGTATCCGCCATGACATCACGCATATTGGAGCTAATCTCACCAAGTTCAGCTTCAATTGACTGCAATAGGTTCAAACTTTCTTGGAAGCGAGGATCTAAATGCGCCAAATCTCCAATGCTCTGGGTCGAATGGTATAATTGCGATTGCACACCGCCGTCGTCATCAATCAATTGTTCTAATTTCTGTGCTACTTCTAAAATATCCGCAGCATGGGCCAAGGTATCATAGCGTTGGTTGATGTCTTCCCACTCATTTTCTTGCAAATGGGCTTCTTGGAATTCATTCAATTGCCATTCTAAACGCTCTGATTCAATTTGAATTTTTTGCGCCTCATTGGTGGCGGTTTCCAAAGCTTTTTTGGCTTGGTGCCATGCTTGATAAGCCATCTTGACCTCATTAACGGTGCCTAAGCTGCCTGCAAAAGCATCCAGTAAATCGCGCTGTGTGGCTTCTTTGTTTAATCATTGATGGGCATTTTGGCCGTGAATGTCCACCAACTCAACACCAATGTTTTTTAATTGACTCAGTGTTACTGAATGTTCATTGACGAAATTTCGGCTTTTACCACGCACATCAATCGTGCGACGAATGCCCAATTCGCTGCTGTTTTCTTCTGCCAAGCCTTGTTCAAATAAGGCAGCCTGTAAATGGGGCAAGCGGTCAATATCAAAAACGGCTGACAATTGTGCTTCATCAAAACCATGCCGAATCTGGCTGTAATCTGCTTTGTCGCCCAAGAGCAAACCCAAGGCATCTAGAATGATGGACTTTCCCGCCCCAGTTTCCCCTGTTAGGGTCGTAAAACCAGATTCAAAAGACAAGTTC
>JASLBZ010000132.1 GCA_030146285.1 Neisseriaceae bacterium
GCAGTGTTGACCGTACCTACGCTGACGGATGAAACACCGTTTGAATATGGAACGCGGGTCATGGAAGCTTGGCAGTTGGGGCGAAAAGACATTGATGACGGTGTGTTGCTATTGATTGTACGAGACGATAGAACCATGCAGTTGTTAGTGGGTCGAGGTCTGGAAGGAGCGATTCCAGATGCTTACGCACGGCGAATATTGGATGGAACGCTCACCCCAGCTTTGCAAGCCGGTGATGCAGATGCGGGTATTGTCAATGCGGTCACACAAATTCAAAGCCGCATCGCAGGTGAAGCTTTGCCTGAAGCAAGCTCAGAGACGGCGCAGGATGAAGACATTCGTGTGCTCGGTATTATTGTGGTGATGTATATGTTTGCCCAAGGCATTCGTTTGTTTTTAGGCAAAACAATTGCAGGTTTGGCAGCCGGTGCTCTGGGGTTCGTTATCAGCTGGTTTATGGGCTTGGGTGTTCTGATGTCATTGTTGGTTTTTGCATCTGTATTTTTGGGTGCGATGGGGCGTTTGGGCAAAATGGGCTCTGGGCGTGGTGGTTTTGGTGGCGGTTCGGGCAAGGGTGGTTTTCGAGGTGGCGGCGGTGGTTTTGGTGGTGGTGGAGCTTCAGGTCGGTGGTAATAAATTGATTAAAGGGTGGTGATGGACACAACAAAACAAGCAGCCACAGCAAAAATACGATTGCAACGAAGTCGCGCATTGGCAACTGGTTTATTGTGTTTTGCCATTGTGCTTTTTGTATTGTCTGGTTTTTATCAGAAGCATTATCCTGCTTTGGCTTATGTTAAAGCCTTTGCTGAGGCGGCGATGGTTGGTGCAATTGCAGATTGGTTTGCAGTGGTGGCCTTGTTTCGTCATCCGCTAGGGCTGCCGATTCCGCATACGGCCATCTTGCCAAGAAACCAAGAGCGCATTGCTAAGCAGTTGGGCAATTTTATTGAAAATAATTTTTTACAAGCAGGGGCAATCGCCAAAAAATGGATTGATTTTGAGCCCAGTAAGAAACTATTGCTTTGGTTGCAAGAACCTAGCGCACAAGAGATGGTTGCAAAACAATTGGCACAACAATTGCCTGTATTGTTTCGAACTGTAAAATCAGAACAAATATCTGCTTTTGCATTGCAATTATTGGATCAGCAATACAGTGGTAAAAATTTGGGTATGGGTTTGGCGCGATTGTTGAAAATGATGGCGCAGAATCAATACCAACAAATATTTTTAGTTGGCATCCTGAAGCAAATACAGGTGTGGTTACACGATGATGAAACCCGCTTGTTATTGGAAAAAAGCATCAATGATTGGGCGGCCAGAATCGAAACGAACAGCCCCAGTCGTTGGGATAAGCTGGTTTCTGTGTTCAAAGGCAGTGCTATGGATGTTGTGGATGGTTGGCTGGCCAAAAAAGTATTGGATTGGGCTGATGGTTATATTGTGGATATTTTAGATGATCCTGAGCATGTCATGCGTCGCAATGTGGATGTCAAAACACGGCAATGGATTCATTCTTTGCAATATTCTCCTGTTTGGCACAAGCAGCTTGAGCAGATGAAAAGGCAGCTTAGCCACTCAGAAGAGGTACAGCTAAGACTTGGTCAACTTTGGAAAAGTCTGGAAGCTTGGGTGAAACAAGACATCAACCAAGATGCATCACAAGTGTGCTGGCAAATCAAACAAGCTTTGCAATACCTCAGTCAGCAAGCCAATACCCATGATGTTGCTTTACACAAAATTGATGTCACCGTGGCAGCATGGTTAAAAGACAAAGTTGGTCAATATAAGCACCATGCCAATGTGTTTGTGACCGATAAAGTAAAAGCGTGGGACAGCCAAGCCTTGGTTGAAAAATTAGAGCTTAGTGTGGGCAAAGATTTGCAATATATTCGAATCAATGGCACTTTGGTCGGCGGGTTGGTGGGCTTGTTGATTTATGTCGTCTCATCCCATTTGTTTTAATTTTGTACCATTTTCGGACTCAGAACGGCTTTGAGTTGGCAGTGGATTTTCCCCAGTTGGCTTGTCAATGAAATATCAAACCAATACAAACACGCACGGCTGATGTTCATTTCAAAGTGGGGTTGCTCTTGGTCGCTTTGACAGCTGATTAGTTGGGCGCAGACATAGCCAAGCCACGGCTGATGGCCAACACAGAGCAAAGATGAGGATTGGCTTTGCAACTCTTGAAATAGCCAAGGCAAAACCAAGGCGGGTTGGGCTTCGGGATTCAATATTTCTGAAATTTGAAAAGGCTTGTCCAGTGCCATGAGTGTTTCTTGTGATCGGGTGGCTTCAGAAGCAAAACAACGAAGATTTTCAGGCAGCTTGTTGTGTATAAAGCTTGCCATGACCAATGCGTCTTGTTGACCTTTGCTGGTCAGTTCCCGAGACAAATCATGATGGGCAAATTGGGCTTGTGCGTGGCGCCATAAAATTAAATCCATTGTATTTCCCCTTTTTTATTGCGAATACCCAGATGACTGGATTGCACCAAGACTTTGAGCTTGGCATAATATCGATATGAACATACTTCCAATCCACTGGCAGCCTGAAATCCCCGCGGCTGATCCTTTGATACTACAAAAACTATTGCCATTATTGCAAATTAATTCCCTCACCCAAGGTTTACAAAAAGCATGCGCTGAATTCTCGGTGGCGTTGTTGCATTTGGGTTCTAGCCACATTGAGGCAGATGAAATCCCTTTTTTTGCCAAAGATGCGCCTTTGTGGGCGCGAGAAGTCCATTTGCAATTGCAAGGCGAGCCAGTTGTTTGGGCGCGCAGCGTTTGTTTGGATGGCAACAATGCTTGGCAAGAGGTTCTTGACTGTGGTACTCGCTCTTTGGGCAGTCTACTTTTTGGTGGTGACATGGATGTGACAAGAAGTGCTTTTGAATACGCCTTGTTACCACAAGAGCATATTTTGGCACAAAAATACCAGCAAGCCATTGTCGCCAGACGTTCAGTGTTTACTTACAAAGCAGAGACATTGCTGCTGCAAGAATGCTATTTGCCCACTTTATTGCCATTTATTGAGATCTGATGAACCCATCAA
>JASLBZ010000170.1 GCA_030146285.1 Neisseriaceae bacterium
GAACAAAAAACTGAACGTCTAGAAAAAGACTTCAAACGTGGCATGGCTTCTAATGCTGCTTTGACTGGTTTGTTCCAACCTTACAATGTTGGTCGCTTTAACTTAAGCGCTGCAATGGGTGGTTACAAAAGTGAACAAGCAATTGCTGTTGGTACTGGCTACCGTTTCAATGAAAACGTAGCAGTTAAAGCAGGTGTTGCAACGTCATTGACTGGTGGCAGCCACACAACTTACAACGTTGGTGTTAACTTCGAATTCTAATATTGTTTGATTAAAATTCGATACAAAAAAAGAGCCCTTTAGGGCTCTTTTTTATTTCTGTTACGTTTATTTTTGTTCGGTAATAATCACATTATTCGGATCAATACCTTCACCATAAAACGGAGCGATGGTTTCGTTATAAGCTTTTAAGAAAAAGCCTTCTTGAGTCAATGTGGTGATTTCTGTGTCAATCCAATCTTTCAATTGGGTATTGCCTTTTTTCACAGCAGGGGCAATAAAATCATTGTCGCCTAGTTGGTTAATGCTCACCACAAACTTTGGATTTTCTTTTACCCACGCATACAGCAAGGTATTGTCATGCGATAAAGCTGCACCACGACCATCTTTTAATGCGTTAAACGCTTCGGTATTGTGGTCCAATTTTAATTGCTCAATGGCAGGGTAGTTTTTGGCAAAGTAAATTTCTGCCGTTGTGCCAGTATTAACAATCAGTTTTTTGCCATCTAACTGTGCCACATCTTTGATTTCAGAAACTTTTGGAGACACCACACCAACGGCTGTTTTCATGTATGGTAAGGCAAAGTCGACTTGCTGTTCGCGCTCTGGTGTTTGGGTGAAGTTGGCCAAAGTCACATCCACTTTATTGGATTTTAAAACGTCCACTCGATTTTGCGCATCGGTTAAGACAAATTCAACTTTGTTTTCGTCTCCCAATAAATCTTTTGCCATGCGTTTGGCCAATACAATATCGTAGCCTTGATTTTCACCATTGGCATTCACGTAACCAAATGGTGGCTTGTCTGCAAAAACGGCCACACGCAAAACACCACGGTCTTTAATGGCTTGTAAACCATCTTCTCCGCCAGCACTGACTTGGCTTGCTGCACCTGTTGCACTGCTATTCTCAGCAGTTTTTTCACCAGAACAGCCAAATAAGGCCAATGACAGGATGCCTGCGGCAATCCATTTAAAACGACTTGGTAATGTTAATGTACTCATATTGATCTCCATGTAAAAAATACTTTATTGTCTTGAATTAAAAATCAAACACGTTTAAAAAACTTTTGGCACGTTCTGTTTTTGGTTGGGTAAAGAATGCTTCGGGGCTTTGCTCTTCTGCAATATAACCTTGATCAAAAAACACAATTCTATCGGCAACTTTGCGAGCAAAATTCAATTCATGTGTGACCAAAATCATGGTCATGCCCTCTTTTGCCAAACCTTGAATCACATCCAATACTTCACGTACCATTTCTGGGTCTAGTGATGCGGTGACTTCATCAAACAGCATGACTTCTGGGTTCATGCACAAGGCTCGCACAATGGCGATGCGCTGTTTTTGACCTCCGGAAAGCATGCGTGGGTAAGCATCTTTCTTTTCCAATAAGCCCACGCGTTCCAATAGTTTGACTGCTTGTTCAGTGGCTTCGGCTTTGCTGCGTTTTTGTACTTTTAATGGGCCTAATAAGATGTTTTCTAAAACCGTCATGTTCGGAAACAAATCATAGCTTTGAAACACCATACCAATTTTTTGGCGCACTTTGACCCAGTCACTGCTTGGACTGGTAATTTCGTTGTCATCCAAAAAAACCTTACCGCCTTCAATGCTTTCTAAGCCATTTAAACAACGCAAAAATGTGGATTTTCCACAGCCAGATGGCCCTAAAATCACTAGCACTTCGCCTTGGGTTACGGTTAGGTTAATGTCTTTTAAAACGACATGTTCGCCGTATTTTTTTTGTAAATGTGTTACTTCTAGCAATGCTTTAGTCATCGTTTAACCTTTGCTGCTTTGGCGCTTGGTTAATGTCTTGGCCAGTCGAGCCAAGGGATAACACACAGCGAAATACAAGAAGAAAATAAAACCATAAATCCACACTGAAGCCAATGGGTTGGTTAAGCTGGCTGCTTCAATAATTTGTTGCCCCACTTTAATCACCTCTACCACGCCAACGGTAAACAAAAGTGATGTGGTCATGACCATGCGTGCCGATAAATTAATGGCCGCGGGTAAAACATGCACCATGGCTTGCGGCAGCAAAACATAGCGAAAGGTTTGTCTGGTATTCAAACCAATGGCCAAACTTGATTCGGTTTGGTGCTTGGGCAGTGAAATCAAAGCGCCACGAACAATATCGCTCATTTCAGCGGCGCCCCACAAAGTAAAGACAATCACGGACACCACAAAAGCAGACAAATTCACATTAAAGTCCGCAGGCAAAACGTAATACAGCAAATACAACCACACCAAAACAGGAATGATTCGGAACGATTCCAAATAAGCCTTGAATATCCATTTTATGATTTTGGATTGACTGGTTCGCATCACACCAAACAAAGTTCCAAAAATAACGCTCAAAGCAACAGACACAACCGCCACTTTCAATGTAACGCTTAAGCCTTCAGCCAATCGCATTAAATTGCCGGTATTAAACAACACATCAATGCCCAAATTCTGCATGACGCACCTTTCTTTCTAACCAACTTAAAAAGATGGATACCGGAATCAGCATCAAGGCATAAGCACCGACTAACATCAATAATGATTCATTGGTTTTGTAAAACATGCCGATTTGTGAACGGGTCACGTTCATCAAATCCATCACGGCAATCACGCTAAAGATAGAGGTTTCTTTAATTAAAAAAATGGCATTTGCCCCCAATGCAGGCACACTGTAACTAATGGCTTGTGGCAAAATAACGTGACGCATCAGCTGCCAACGATTTAAACCAATCGCAAGCCCTGCTTCAATTTGATTTTTGGCAACTGCAGCAATGCCCCCTTTAAACGCTTCGGCCATATAACTACCACCCAAAAGGGACAAGCCCAATAAAGCCGTGGTATTAGGCTCCATTTTAAAGCCCAGCTTTGGTAAAGCATAAAACATAAAAAACAATTGAATCATCAAGGGTGTATTGCGAAACAACGACACATAAGCCTTAACCACGCTGCTTAAAACTTTGAATCGATAATGCAAAATGACACTGCAAATCATGCCGATGGCAACTGAAATTGCAATGCCCAGCAACGAAATATTCAAAGTCAGCCAAAATGCTTTTTCATACAAGGGCAAGCTTTGTTGAATGTATTGCCAATCCATACCTAAAAACATATATTTCAATCAACTTATTGGATTACCATCAGCTATTATTTCACCAACAAGCCAAATAACAAATGACTATTTGGTTATAAGCTTATGCTGCAAAAACAATAACAAATCGACGGCTTTATCACATGGAAAATAATATTTTTTTGTCTAAAATATTGCTTGGTGTCTGTCAAAAATACCAATAATTCATTGCCTTCATTGGCAATCTAAAAATCAATTTGGCATTGTTTTTACCAAAAATCAACTGAATGATTCATTTAATCACTTAACGGTGTTAATCCTGGTAAATTCGCAAAGCTCAAATCCCGAACCATTTGACAAAAATTCTCTAAATAGGCTTTATTGGCATCATCTTCTCGAATGGCTGCATACAGCTGGCTGTGTAAACCTTGGTCGGTAATTTTATGGGCATTCACATAGCCTTTTTCCAAATAAGGCATCACGGTCCAATATGGCAAAGCAGCAATACCACGGCGACTGGCCACCAATTGGATAATGGCGATGGTCAACTCACTGTTGCGTCGATTAGGACTAATGCCACGCGGGGTTAGAACTTTTCGCATCAAATCCAGCATTTCATCGGGTACGGGATACGTGATTAAGGTTTCATCGACAAAGTCTTCAGGCTGCCAAATATTTTTGCTCATCAGCGGATGGGTTTTCGCAGCAATTCCGACCATTTCATATTCAAACAACGGTCGATACACCACACCAGCTTGTTCTTCATTTTCAGAAACAATTGCAATGTCTGCGCGATGGCTTAACAAAAGCCCAACAGGATCCATGTGAAAGCCCGAGACAATATCCAATTCAACCGTTGGCCAAGCAGTGCGATAGTTATCCATGGCTGGCATCAACCAATCAAAGCATGTGTGGCACTCCACCGCCAAACGAAGCTCACCAGATGCACCATCCAATAACTGCACAATATCGCGTTCTGCAATGGCCACCAGTGGCAGCAAATCTTTGGCCAATACCAATAAGCGCTCACCTGTTGGTGTAAAACGCACAGGACTGGTTTTGCGCTCAAACAATGCTGTTTCAAAATAATCTTCAAGCACTCGCACCTGATGGGATAGCGCAGATTGGGTTAAAAACAAACGTTTGGCAGCCAAGGACAAATTGCCTGTCTCTTGCAGTGCAAGCAATGTTCTTAAATGCCGAAGCTCAATGATGGTGTCCATTATGAATCTCATTCATGAAGATTATAAAAATAATTAGTTTGCATCATAATAAAAATTTAATCAATATGGTTACATCAAAAAAAATAATGCCAAGTGAAAATTATTATGAATACAACTCATGTTAGTGGTTTCCCCAGAATCGGCGCCAAGCGCGAATTAAAATTTGCATTAGAAGACTTTTGGAAAGGAAATAGCAGTGAAACTGCTGTAGAAGAGATTGCCAAAAAGATTCGAGCTCAGAACTGGGCATTGCAACACCAAGCCGGTTTGGACTTTGTTGCGGTTGGTGATTTTTCATTTTACGACCATGTTCTAGATACTTTGCTTTTGGTCGGTGCAGCACCCAAACGTTTTGGCTTTAACAACGATAAAATCAACCTGAGCGAATACAGCCAATTGGCTCGTGGTAATCAAGAACAAGCTGCTTTGGAAATGACCAAATGGTTCGATACCAATTACCATTATTTGGTACCCGAATGGCATCCTGAAACCACATTCAGTGCACACAGCCAAAAATTGGTGGCTCAAATTCTAGAAGCTCAGGCATTGGGCTACGATGTAAAACCCACGATTGTGGGCCCATTGACACTGCTTTATTTGGGAAAATGCAAAGGTGAGCAGTTTAACCGTTTGAATTTATTGCCAGCTTTATTGGCAACGTACAAACAGGTTTTACGTGAATTGGCACAGCACAATATTGCATGGCTGCAAATTGATGAGCCTATTTTGGCTTTGGATTTACCACAAGAATGGTTGGAGGCTTTTAACACCGCTTATGCTGAATTAAGTGTAACGCCACCAAAAGTGATTATCGGAACGTATTTTGCCAATGTGGCAGAACATGCAAAGCGATTGGCGAATTTACCGATTCATGGGATTCATATTGATTTGGTGCGAGCACCTGAACAGCTAGAAGCATTTCACCAAGAATGGCCTGCTCACAAAGTTTTGTCTGTGGGTGTGATTGACAGCCGCAATATTTGGCGCAGCCATTTAAGCCCAATTTTACTGAAGCTACAACGTTTACAAGAAAAATTTGGCAATAATTTGTGGATTAGCAGCAGTGCTTCGTTGTTACACAGTCCCCAAGATTTAAATGTAGAAGAAAAACTGGATAGCGAAATCCAATCGTGGCTCGCTTTTGCCAACCAAAAACTCATTGAATTGGGTCATTTAAAACATGCTTTAGAATATGGTGTTGCTTCTGTTCAGGCTGCCTTTGATAGCAGCGATGCTGCTGCTAACAGCCGAGCGAACAGCACCCGCATTCACAAAGCAGCTGTTCAATCTCGCTTGCAAAATTTAGCAGCAGGTTCAGACAAACGGAACAGTGATTTTACCAAGCGCATCCAAACCCAAAATACTGCGTTGAATTTGCCATTACTGCC
>JASLBZ010000188.1 GCA_030146285.1 Neisseriaceae bacterium
AATCAAGACACTTTCATCGGTCACGGCAAATTTCTTTTGCGCTTGGGTATACATTTCACAAAATGTACACTGATTCCATGAACAGCCATTGGTAACTTGCAAAATCAATGACTTGGCTTCACTTGGCGGTCGAAACACTGGCTCAATGTATTGAATGGGTAAAAATGAACTAAACATATTGTTGTCTACGAATGTGATTATCGTGCCAGCTTAATCTGGCTTAAGCGATTTAGCAACTGGCTATTGCGAACCAGGCCTTCATCTTCGTGCCCCAAGCCCAACATTGTTTCAATAATCAATAGGTTTTCAGGGCGTCCGGCATGCAAACTCATCTTCATATTGGCAGCCTGAAAATCAATTGAATGCTCTTGGGCAAATGCTTTGGCTCTGGCATTGGCCACTTTTAACATGGGCACAAGTGAAACATTTAAATACACATTTTGAACTTGCAATACCAAAATTCGAGCAGCAAACCAATCGGCTTCTTCAGTAAACACATCAGGGCTGACACTTTGAAAAGAATGCCTTTTGGCCGCGATTAAACTGGCAATCAATCGAATATTGGGAATCAAGGACTCACTAATCACATCATTCTCACCAAAACCCAATTGTACTGGACAAAGGTGCGCGGCATGTGCATTGCCATCAACAGCCATATACCAACGACGCAATTGATTTTGTGCATTGTGTTTTAATTCTGGCATTGTTTGCGCTGCAATCATGGTCATGGTGATTCCTTCATTTTATCTTAATGGATATTTTTACTGATTAAATATGACAAAATAATGTAAAGACATAAAAAATAGCCGCTTGTCTAAGCGGCTATTTTCTTTTTTGTTCTGTTAACACAACATCAATATGAAGATGCTGTGCACGCAAAAAAGCGCCGCGTCGATGAGCGGTACCAGTAATAATAAGCTGAAGTTAGGTTTATTTTTTGCGTGTTCATGGAATCAGTATGGCTTAGCCTTGGTTTTTATGTCAAGGATTAATTCAAGTGCATTGTTTGTTCGCCCCATTTTTGCATCAAATGATGAGAAATGCCCAATTGATCTAAAATACGAGCAACCACAAAATCCACCATATCAGCTACTGTTTCGGGGTGATGATAAAAACCAGCAGCAGGTGGTAAAATAATCGCGCCTGCATTAGCCAAGTTCAACATGTTTTGCAAATGGATGGTTGAAAAAGGTGACTCTCTGGGCACAATCACCAAAGGGCGGCGCTCTTTAATACTAACGTCGGCAGCCCGTTCAATCAGATTGTCCGATAAGCCATGACTGATGGCCGCAATAGTGCCCATGCTGGCAGGGCAAATTACCATGGCATCAGCAGGATTGGTACCTGAAGCCAATGGGGCAAACCATTCTTCTTTACCAAATACACGCAGACGCTCCCCCACATTAAACTTCTCTCTGAGCATGCTCTCGCATGTCTTGGCATGTGCAGGCAGCGTCAAATCCATTTCTTGTTTTGCAACCACTTGGGCTGCACTGGAATACAATAGCCAGACCGTTTTACCAGCGGCCAATAAACATTCTAAAAGACGAATACCATAAGGCATACCAGATGCACCTGTGAAGGCAAGCGTCACTGTTTGCACATTTTGAGTAGTTAACATGATTTAAACCCATTTAAAAACAATGCAACATTATAATACAAGCGGCACTGATTCCGTTTTCTTCTTGCAATATGCCAATTGATTAATGTAAAGTCGTGTTATGGCTCTTTTAAAAATATTATTATTGAGTACAATCAATAAGATAAATTCTTCAGCATCTACAAAAAAGATTATAAGTATCTGATTTTAAATAAATTAGGGATAATATGCGATTCAAAAAACGACTGTCTTGTCTTTGCCTGAGCATTCTATTAAGCGCCTGCCAAACGACTGACCCTGATCAAGTCAAAAAAAGCAATCAGTTTGATGTGATTGCAGACACAAAAGTATATAACTTCAAAGCCATGCCCCATCGCACAGCCCAGCCAGATATCACGGTCAAGTCCAACCAAAATGTTTCTAGCACTGCCATTTGCATTCAAGAGCAATTAAAAAAACAATTCAAATTACCTGATAACTTCTTTGAGAAAAAATCCTATGCCAGTAGAGGCGAAACCGTTGCTTTGGTTAACCCTTTTACCAATGTTGAAGGCTTGGTATTTGAAATCACCCCAAGTGGCATCAATGACAGTATAATAAATTTATATTCCAATGGAACTCGTCTTTCAAAAGCATGGAAAAACATTCCAAATAAATGCAAATCACAAATTTAACGAATTTCCTTTAGCTTTGTTCGGCTAAATGTGAGAAAATGTGCATCTTGCAATACTTTGTCAGCCAATATCGACAATTTTTGATTAACTGCGCTTTACGCAAGTAAAGATAGCGATAACAACATTACCAGCGTTACAGGTAAGGATTTAAAGCATGATGGATAAGGAAACAAGCATGGGTGCTGCTTTAAAAGCAGCTGTTCAAACCATGAGTAAGAAGAAACAAACCGAAATGATTGCAGATTATATTTATAAAAAATATGATGTGTTTAAAAAATTCAAACCTTTGGCTATTGGTATTGATCAAGATTTGATTGCCGAATTACCACAGTTTGATGCCGTTTTGGTTGCTCGCGTATTGGCAAACCATTGCCGTCGTCCTCGCTATACTAAAGCCTTAGCAAAAGGTGGTAAACGTTTTGATTTAAACAGTCGCTTCAAAGGCGAAGTCACTGAAGAAGAACAAAAAATCGCCCAAGCCCATCCATGCATGCAGACTGAAAAAGCTGCTACAGAGGAAAAGCCAGTTCCAGCAGTTGAAACTGAAGCCATTGCTGTAGTAGAAGCACCTGTAAGCGAATAAATCAAAACCATGTTGTGTCACAGCATGGTTTTTTTCATTCTGAATCACAATGCAAATATTTGATAGTCACTGTCATTTAGTGCATGAACCCCTATTCTCCAATGTTTCTGATATTCTTCATGACTGTCAAAAACATGGAGATTATTTTGCGTTACTCCCCTCAACTTGCGCTGCTGAGTTTTCTTTGGTTGCACAACTGATCACCCAACACAGTAACCTGATTCCTGCTTTTGGTTTTCATCCTTTTTTTGTTGATGATATCCAAAGCCATGATTGGGATTTATTGGCTGATTTTTTAAATACCGTTCCCAACAGCGTTGTGGGAGAGATTGGTCTCGATTTTTACAAGCCCAGCACGCCAGAACACCAAATAAATCAGCTTGTTGCATTTGAAAAACAATTGATTTTGTGTCAAGAATTAAAACGACCCATGACTTTGCATGTACGTAAAGCAACACAAGTCTGTTTTGAAATACTGGATAAATATGCTGTCACAGGTTTTATGCATGCATTTTCAGGCAGCCTAGAAGAAGCAAAATATTGGATTCAAAAGGGATTTCTATTGGGCATTGGTTCAGTCTTGCTAAATCCAAATGCCAAGAAGATTCGTCACGTCATTGAAAAAGTTGATCTTGAACACATGGTGTTAGAAACCGATGCACCTTATATGAAACCATGCGATGCGATTGAAGACTTTAACCACCCTGAAAACATCATCTTAATTGCCAAAATTGTTGCCAATATCAAAAACATTCCATTGGCAACCGTCTTAGACACCTGTGCTCAGAATACTTGGCGTATGTTAACCAGATCATGAAGCCATAAAACTATCGAACCCCCACGCACCCGATGGCAATGTTAACGGGCGAATTGCCCAACCATAGGCCTGCTGTAATGCTTCTTGTGTTAAAACGTCTTTTGCTCCACCTTGTTTAATGACCTTGCCATGTGCCATTAAAACAAAATAATTGGCGTAATTCGCAGCCAAAGACAAATCATGCAAGACCATCACACAACTTAAGTCATTCCCTTTAGGATGCTTGGCCAGTGCTTGCATCAATTGGTGCTGATGCCGTATATCCAAATGATTATTGGGTTCATCCAGTAATAAAATATCGGTATTTTGTAAAAAAGCACGCACAATGGCACAACGTTGACGCTCACCCCCTGAAAGTTGGTTCAAACGTTTTTTAGCCATCGTTTCTAAACCAAAATATTCCAACCATTTCATTGCCTCAGTACCGTCTTTTTGAGAAACGCGAGCGAACCATGAACGATTCGGATAGCGTCCTAATAAAACATACTCGAACACCGTCATGACCAAGGTGAATTGTTCATGCTGCCCCACCCAGGCAATCTTTCCTCGCTCAACCCATGACTTTAAAGGCGAGCCCATACACAACACATTTTGTGAATGCTGTCCCAACAAAACCTTTAATAAAGTGCTTTTACCCGCACCATTAGGACCAATAATGGCGCAGCGAACGCCTTTTGGAATCGTCAAGTCAGGAATATCCAACACCACATGGTTTTGATAAGCTATGTGTGCCTTGTGGACATGAAACACATTTGATTCATCCATTAGTTATGCCCCACTTTTAAAAAAAGCCATAAGAAAAATGGTGCTCCAAAAATCGCAATCACAATCCCCACAGGCAAATCAATTGGATAAGCCGCAGCCTTGGCAAACGAGTCGACCAGCAATAAAAATATTGCGCCAACAATACTGGATAAAACCATGATTTTTTGACGAGAGCCACCGTACAACCTTGCCACGACATTGGGCACCATCATGCCCACAAAGCCAATAATGCCAGACAATGACACCGCAGCACCGGTGAGAATCGCTGCGCCCAAAACCGTTAGTATTTTGGTGCGCTGTATATTAATGCCCATGGATATAGCCGTTTCTTCACCCAGCATTAAGCAATCCAATTGCCGCCCGATGGCCACTAAAACCACCAAGCCCAAGACCGTCGCAATCAAAGCATAGTAAATGGACACAAAGCCTGCATTGGCAAGGCTACCCATCATCCATGTACTTGCGCTTCTTAAGACCATATCATCTGACATAAACATGATTAAGCTCACAATCGCAGCACAAAAAGCACTGATGACAAAACCAATAATCAACAAACCCATGCGCCCACCACCAAACAAATGGTGGCTTAATAGGACAAACAAACACACACCACCAGCACCAGCAAATGCCGCAATCGGAATGCCAATACCAACACTGCCCATGGCCAACATGGCAACCACACCCAAAGCGGCACCACTCGAAGTGCCAATTAAACTGGGGTCTGCCAATGGGTTGCCAAACAAGGCTTGTAAAGCAG
>JASLBZ010000200.1 GCA_030146285.1 Neisseriaceae bacterium
ACATGATTAAGGTTGCGATTAACGGTTATGGTCGTATTGGTCGTCAAGTATTGCGTGCGATTTATGAGTACAATTTGCTTGACCAATTCAAAGTAGTGGCAGTGAATGCTTCTGGCGACTTAGCAACCAACGCACACCTAACGAAATTTGATACCGTTCATGGTCGTTTTAATGCTGATGTTCAGCATGATGCAGCAAGCTTGATTATCAATGGTGATGTGATTCCTTTTTTTGGCACTCGCAACCCAGCTGAATTGCCTTGGAAAGAATTGGATGTTGATTTGGTATTGGAGTGCACAGGTGCATTCACCACCAAAGAAAAATGCCAAGCCCATTTAGATGCTGGCGCGAAAAAAGTATTGATTTCTGCTCCAGGTGGTGCTGACGTTGATGCTACGATTGTTTATGGCGTTAACCATGACATCTTAACTGCTGACATGACTGTTGTTTCCAATGCTTCTTGCACCACCAACTGCTTAGCACCTGTTGCCAAAGCATTGAATGATGCAGTGGGTATTGAAAAAGGTTTGATGACCACCATTCATGCATTCACCAATGACCAAGTATTAACCGATGTTCGTCACAGCGATTTACGCCGTGCACGCAGCGCTGTTGAAAACATGATCCCAACGAAAACAGGCGCAGCCAAAGCCGTTGGTTTGGTGTTGCCAGATTTACAAGGCAAATTGGATGGTTTTGCCATGCGTGTGCCAACCATTAACGTATCTGTTGTGGATTTAACATTTGAAGCCAAACGTGAAACTTCTGTTGATGAAGTTAATGCGATTGTTAAGGCCGCTTCTGAAGGCGCAATGAAAAACGTATTGGGTTACAATGTATTGCCTTTGGTTTCTACCGATTTTAACCACACCACAGAAGCCAGTACTTTTGACAGCACATTGACCAAAGTAACTGGTGGTAACTTGGTTAAAGTATTGGCTTGGTATGATAACGAGTGGGGCTTTAGCTGCCAAATGCTAAACACTGCTCGTGCAATGTTCGGTGCAGAAGTGACTGTATTGAAGTAATAGAAGCGAATCCAAAAAAAGCTGCCAAGATTGGCAGCTTTTTTTATACCGCTTGGAATGGTAAAATGAACGACCATCTTATTTATATTTTAATGAATGACCCAATAGTCTAGGATAAAAACATGCTGAGTATTAATTTAAGCACACCATCATTGTTATTTCCTGCCATTTCTTTAATTATGTTGGCGTATACCAATCGATTTTTAGGGCTTTCTAGTGTGATTCGCCATTTGCACGGTGAGTACCAACAAAATCCAGACAAAACCATTATTCACCAAATCCACAATTTGCGCAGACGGGTTTCATACATTCGCAACATGCAAATTTATGGTTGTGTGAGCATTACATTGTGTATTTCGAGCATGATTTTTGTTTTTTATGACAACCAACCTCTTGGTATTATTACATTTATCGCAAGCTTGGTGAGCATGATTGTTTCTTTGTTAATTTCTGGTTATGAATTACTACTGTCAGGGGATGCACTCAACATCTTACTGGCAGGCATGGAAAAAGATTTGAATAAAGTAGAGCAAAAACATACAACGACACCATGGAAGTTACGCAGACGTCACAATGGCCATAAAAAAAGTTTAGATGAAGATGTATTATAACAGTGACATTTTTATGACAAAAAACATTTCCATTTAAATGAAAACTCTGTTATGGTATGTATTCCTATTACATAAAAGCGGAGGGGTAAATGAGCAAAGCAGAAAAAAAATCCAAAAAAGTAAATAAGTTAGCGGAAAAAGTTGTGGATCAAAAAAAGGCAACAAAATCTGCAAAGAAATTGGCTAAAACAGTGTTAAAAAGCGCTAAATAATCTTTGAGTCAAAGATTAAAAAACGCCTTATGAAAATAAGGCGTTTTTTTTGTGGGCTTTGCTTATTGAATTTTGGTGAGCTCATGCCATGCTTTTTCTAAGCGTTTAACCGAAACAGGGTAAGGGGTTTTCAGCTCTTGTGCAAACAAAGAGACACGCAATTCTTGTAATTGCCAGAAAAAATCAGCCAACGCCTTGGGCACGGGACGCTGTTGTTTGTGCAAATGCTGCGTTTTTTCTGCCCACAAGTGATACAAATGTTGAATGTCATCTTCACGTGCTTTGTCGCGGGCTGGATTGGCAGGGTATTTTTCCATGCGCAAAATCATGGCTTTGACATAGCGAGACAAATGTGGCCATTGTGTCCAAGGCGTTCTAAAGACAAAACCGATACCCAATAAGTCATCCAATTGCGTTTGCAATGTTTTTTGCAAAGGATGGCGAGGCAGTTTTTGTTTTAAGGCTGCATAAGCACTGGCCAAATCCAATAAATAAGCATTCAAAGCTTGTTTGACTGCGGGCAAGCGGCTTCTGGCTCGCTTAATCTGTTCTTTAAAGTCTTTTTCAGTGCGTGGTAAGTCATCTTCACCAATAAAGGCTCTGTCGCATACTGCCGCTAAAATATCCGCCTTAAATGCATCCACCGGAATGTCTCGCATCACCATTGCCACCTGATTAAAATCGGGCAAGCCTTTGCCCAAATCTTTCACATGCTCTTTTAGTTGCAATGACATTAAGGCAATCACGCCTTTGCGGTGTGCCGCTTCTGAACTTTCTTCAGTATCAAATAAACGCAAACTGATGCTCAGGTCTTTTTCTTGGGTGAGAGCCAAAAAGCCGGTTAACTGTTGTTTGCCACGGGCAAAGTCAATTTTCGCCGGCAAAGTGCCAATGTCCCAAGTGGTGATGTTTTGGCGTTCAAAGTCTTGGCTATTGTCCCTGAATGTCACCGCAGCAGCTTGTCCTAGTTGTTTTTGTAATGCCAACAAGTCTCTGCCCATGCCCAATTCTCGGCCACCATCGTCAATGACACGAATGTTGATGTGGCAATGTTCCGGCAAGGCTTGTTTTTGCCATGTTTCTAAATCAATTTCATGCAATAAGCGCATATCACCTGAGAATTTGGCAATGTATTTGGCCAGTTGTGGCAAGATGCTTTCTTGGTGATTGACGCCATTGCTTAAAAACTGGGTAATAAAATCCGGCACGGGCACGCAAATGCGGCGGATACTTTTGGGAAGATTCTTAATCAGTAACGTAAGTTTTTCACGAATAAAGCCCGGTACCAGCCATTCTAATTCAATGGGGTTAATGCGATTGAGTACCGTCAAAGGAATGCTTAAAGTAATCCCATCCAAAACATGGTGTGGCTCAAAACGGTAGCTGAGCTTGAATTTGCCATCAGGGGTGAGCATGTGTTCAGGAAATTGCGCTTCGGTGATGTTGTCAGCTGCATGTTGCATCAAATCATCACGCTGCATAAACAAACATTTGGGCTCGGTTTTTTCCGCTTCTTTGCGCCATGCTTCAAAGCTCTTTAAGTCAACAATGGGAATTTCTCGTGTGTGACTTTCAAAAGACAAGGGAATTTTTTGGTTGTAAAAGGCATAAACGGCTTCTTCGTCAACCAAAACGTCTTGCTTGCGTGATTTGTGTTCTAGCGCAGCAATGTCTTTGATTAAACGGGCATTGTGTTTAATAAAGGCAGCCTGTAACTCATTTTCACCTGCAACAAAAGCGCCACGAATAAAGAGTTCGCGTGAGACTTCAGCATCAATGCGTCCATAGCTAATCAAGCGTCGTGGAATCACGGTTAAGCCATACAATGTGACACGTTCACTGGCCAATACTTCACCACGTTTGCCCGACCAATGCGGTTCAAAATAATGGTATTTCACCAAGTGTGGTGCTTCTTTTTCTACCCACACAGGATCAATATGTGCCACATCTTTGGCATAGAGCTTACTGGTTTCTGTGAGTGATTCTGCCATTACCCATTTGGGTTTGGATTTGAATAAACCAGAAGCAGGGAAGATATTAAAATGAACCCCACGAGCACCTTGGTAATCATGGCTGTCGGGTGCTTTCATGCCAATATTGCTCACCAAGCCAGTCAACAGCGCACGGTGAATTTTCTCATAAGTGGCTTCGGTTTCATTGTTTTTTAAATCCAATTCACCTGCTAATTGACTTAATTGCTGGTGCAATTCTCGCCATTCACGAATGCGCAAATGAGATAGGAAATGCTCTTTACACCATTTGATGCGATGGCGTTGGCTACTCAGTTCTGTACGGGTTTTTTGGTAACGTGCCCACAAATTCAAGTAGCTGGTAAAGTCAGAAGTTTTATCGGTAAACTGTTGGTGTGCTCTGTCAGCTGCTTCTCTGGCGTCAAAAGGGCGCTCTCGTGGGTCTTGTACCGACAAGGCAGAAACCAAAATCAACATTTCTGTCACACAGTGGTGTTTTTTTGCTGCCAACAACATGCGTGAGATTTTGGGGTCAATTGGCAAAGTTGCCATTTGCTTACCTAAAGCCGTTAACTCATTGTTGCTGGTGACTGCACCAAGTTCTTGCAATGCCAAAAAGCCATCATTGATATAGCGGCTAGCAGGCGCTTCTAAGAACGGAAACTTCTCAACATTGCCCAAGCCCAAGCTTGCCATTTTCAAAATAACCGCAGCCAAGTTCGAGCGCAGAATTTCAGGATCGGTAAATTCAGGACGAGCAAGAAAATCTTCAGCACTGTATAGGCGAATACACACGCCAGCTGCCACACGACCGCAACGGCCAGAACGTTGTTTGGCTGCAGCTTGTGAGATTTTCTCGATGTGTAATTGCTCTACTTTGGCCCGAGCCGAATAGCGTTTTACCCGCGCCAAACCAGTGTCCACCACATAGCGAATACCCGGAACGGTCAGTGATGTCTCTGCTACGTTGGTGGATAAAATAATGCGGCGCATATTGCCAGAAGGTGAAAATATTCGTTGCTGTTCTTGATTGGATAAGCGGGCAAACAAAGGCAATACTTCGTAATAGCGTGCACTATTTGATTTTCTAAGGGCTTCAGCTGCTTCTCGAATATCACGCTCACCCGATAAGAATACCAAGATATCACCATCGCCAAAACGGCACAGTTCATCGACTGCATCTACAATGGCATCATTGATTTCGATTTCGGCGTCATCTTCATCTGTTGTTGATAACGGGCGATATTCAATGGTTACAGGAAAGGTGCGTCCTGAAACTTCAATCACAGGGGCATTGTTAAAATGCTGGCTAAAGCGTTCTGCATCAATGGTGGCTGAAGTGATAATAATTTTTAAATCAGTGCGTTTGTGAAGCAGCTGTTTTAAATAGCCCAGTAAAAAATCAATATTCAGGCTGCGCTCATGCGCTTCATCGATGATAATGGTGTCATAGGCATTCAAAAAACGGTCATTTTGTGTTTCTGCCAATAAAATACCATCGGTCATGAGTTTGACGTAACTGTTGGGCGAGCTTTGATCTTGAAAGCGCACTTTATAACCAACAACACTGCCCAATTCTGATTTTAATTCTTCGGCAATGCGACTGGCGACAGAACGTGCTGCCAGTCGTCTGGGTTGGGTATGACCGATTAAGCCGGAGACACCACGACCTAGCTCCAAACAGATTTTGGGCAATTGTGTGGTCTTTCCCGAGCCGGTTTCGCCACAGACAATCACCACTTGGTTGTTTTCAATCGCGGTTTTAATCTCCGCCATTTTTTCATGAACAGGCAAACCCATGTCAAATTCTGGCTTGGGTAAATTTGCCAAACGTTTTTGATACAAGGCTTGTGAATGAGCGAGTTTTTTCTCAATTTTCTCAATTCCACCAAAGCGTTGTGGATTCTTAAAAGCTTGAGTGAGAAAGTGGCGGTCTTTGCCAAGAATGTGTTGCAAATCAGGTGAGGGCATATTGGTTGCGTTTTTTGAATTTATTCTAATGATTGGTATGAAATATTTGATAATGATAACAAAATTCGGCTTTGAATTAAAGAACAGCTGGTCTGATTCAAGTGATGAGTACCAATACTGGCTGGTTTTGTTTTTGGTGTACTGCGATATTGGGGTGTTGCTGTCAAGAAAAAGAGAGTGCCGATTGATTTTATGCCATGGTTTTGGTTCTGGAAAATCAATACTGAATTGATTAACAATATTATTTTGGCTATGATGATGACTTTGTTAGCCAATCAAAGTGTAGGGTATTATGCAAAAAAATACGATATTGGTACGCACCTTATTGGGGTTTGCCGCGCTGTCATTGTTCGCTTGTACACAGGTGAGGCATTATCCGGATCAAACTTTGGTGTCTTATGAATCTGATATGAAGACACGCAATGTGATGGTGAATACGGTCTATAACAAACCGATGCCCAAGCGACAGGTAAATGAGCCAAAGGGTGTACAAACCAATATATACGATACACAGCACAATGAACAGTATGCCCAGATTAAAACCAATCCGGTTAAAGTCATTGCACAAGAACCAGTTTCTACTTTCAGTATTGATGTGGATACTGGTAGCTACAGCAATGTGCGTCGTATATTAAACAACGCACAATTACCACCTGTTGATGCGGTGCGAGTAGAGGAAATGATAAATTACTTCCCCTATGATTATGCTTACCAAAAGCAAGATCAAGCACCATTTTCCGTGTTTACAGAAGTGGTGGACTCTCCATGGAAAAAAGATGCCAAGTTGGTTAGCATTGGTTTAAAAGCCGAAGACAAAGCCATGAAAGATTTGCCTGTTGCCAATATCGTCTTATTGGTTGATGTATCGGGTTCAATGGGCGGCAGCAAACGCTTGGATTTGGCCAAAGAAACCATGAAGATTTTAACCCGCCAATTGCGAGCACAAGATAAAGTGACCATCATTAGCTACGCTTCAGGCGAGAAAATGGTCTTACCACCCACTTCTGGTGCGAATAAAAGCAAAATTATCAGTGAAATTAATCAATTATCTGCCAGTGGTGGGACGGCAGGTGAGCAAGCGATTCAAATGGCTTACCAAGCAGCTGAAAAATCATTTGTCAAAAATGGTATTAACCGTATTTTTTTGATGACTGATGGCGACTTTAATTTGGGCATAACCAATTTTGATGAACTCAAAGGCATGGTGGCTGAAAAACGCAAAACGGGCATTTCATTAACGACTTTGGGTTATGGTGTTGGTAATTACAATGAACGCCTCATGGAACAATTAGCCGATGTTGGCCATGGTAATTACAGTTATATTGACTCGGACAAAGAAGCACGAAAAGTCATACAACAGCAATTAACTTCCACTTTGGCAACGGTTGCCAGTGATGTCAAATTGCAAGTTGAATTTAATCCGCTGCTTGTACAAGAGTACCGTTTAATTGGTTATGAAAACCGCATGCTCAAACAAGAAGATTTTAACAATGACAATGTTGATGCGGGTGAAATTGGAGCAGGTCACACGGTAACGGCAATATACGAAATCACATTGGTGGGTAAATCGGGCTGGAATGATGCTTCTCGCTACCAAACCCAAGCCAAAAGGGCAGGAAATACCGATGAGTATGCATTTTTAAAAGTGCGTTACAAACCGGTAGGACAAAGCAAAAGCACGGTGATGACATACCCCATTGCTGTGGGCAGCCAAACGCTTGCCAATGCGGCCAATGAAACCCGCTTTGCCATTGCGGTTGCTGGTTTTGGGCAGTTACTTCGTGGTGGTGAATTCACCGGAAAATGGACTTACCAAGATGTGAGTCAATTGGCAAAAGGCGCATTAGGAAAAGACAATACAGGCTTGCGTGCTGAATTTTTGGAATTGGTAGAAACAGCCAAAGATGCCAGTAGCAAACCAGCAAAATAAGGAGTTAGTAAAAAAGCCACTTTAAAGTGGCTTTTTTTATTGGATGTTGGTGATGGGATTAAACACAAAAAAGCCCAGTCAGGTGACTGGGCTTTGTCAAACAATGGGCTTACTCGCTTTTTTGACTGTCTTGGAACAAGCCACCACCCAAAGATTTATAAACATCCACTTTGTTGTTTAAACTTAACAACTGCGTTTGCAATAAAGCTTGTTGGCTGGCAAAGCTTGAGCGTTCAGCATCCAAAAGTTCCAAAGAGCTAGAAACGCCTTGGTTAAAGCTTAAACGCACCAAACGGTAACGCTCTTGCTCTGCTTTATTGCTGCGTGCTGTTGCATTAAATTGATCTTTCAGGGTGCTTTGGGCACTGAAAGAATCAGCCACATCTTGGAATGCAGATTGAATCGATTTTTCATACTGAGCCACGGCAATGTCTTTGCGGATATTGGCTAAGTCCAAATTGCCTTTTAAACGGCCACCTTGGAAAATTGGAATCGAAATCTGAGGTAAAAAGCTCCAAGTGCGATTAGGGCCTTCAAACAGATTACCCAACTCAACACTGCCTGTACCGATCGCACCCGTTAAAGAGATGCGAGGGAAAAAGGCTGCACGGGCTGCGCCAATATTGGCGTTAGCCGCTTGTAATTGACGCTCAGCTTGGCGAATGTCTGGTCGATTATTTAATAAATCAGAAGGCAAACCAGCTGGTAATGATGTTACCAAGAACTGCTGTGACAATGGCAATTCAGGTGCCAAATCAGCAGGGATGGGGCCACCAACCAGTAACGTCAAAGCATTGCGAGCTTGATCACGATTGCGTGTATAAGAAGCGTATTCAGCACGCGCTTGTTCAATCTGGGTTTCAGCTGCACGTAAGTCAATGGCAGAAATTACACCATGTTTGAATTTTAACTGGTTCAATTCATAGCTTTTTTCTCGGCTTGCCAAAACATCAGCCGATACTTTCATGCCAGCTTGCGCAGTGCGTTCTGAGAAATAAGCTTTGGCAACCGAAGCGATCAAGCTAATGTGCGCGGCATCACGTGCTTCTTGCGTGGCAAAATACTGTTGCAATGCAGAGTCACTTAAGCTTTTAACACGACCAAACAAATCCAACTCAAATGCCGTTACACCCAAACCAACAGTGTATTGGGAGCTGGTGTAGGCGGAACCATTGCCACTTAAATCTTGTGCGGTACGTCCGCGAGCACCATTGGCATCCACACCTAAGTTCGGAATGCGATCTGCTCTTTGGATGCCGTATTGTGCTTCTGCTGCTTGAACATTCAAAGCCGCAACACGCAAGTCACGGTTGTTTTCCAAAGAAAGGCTGATTAATTGCTGTAAACGTGGGTCAGCAAAATAATCTTGCCAGCCCAAGTTAACAACGCTTTTGCCAATTGAAGCAGTATCTTTTTGATTGGGATATTGTTCAGCAACCGGTAAAGTCTCGATGCGTTCATACTTAGGTGCCATGCTGCAAGCAGATAACACCAAAGCAGACGCGCACACGATGCTCAGTTTTTTCAAAGTTAGTTTTTTATTCATGTGCGAATTCATATTATTTGCCGTTACCTTTGTCAGTATCGTGTTCATCTTCAGGGCCATCGTCTACCAACATGCCATCAATCATGGCATTTGTTTCATTGCCACCGGCAGTGTTTTTAAACATCAAACGAACCACCAAATAAAAGACTGGTACGAAGAATACTGAAATAATAGTACCAATTAACATACCCCAAAATACGCTTGTACCCACTGCGCGTTGGCTAGCAGAACTTGCGCCAGAGGCGATATAAAGAGGTACAACACCTAAAATAAAGGCCAAAGAAGTCATGATAATCGGACGGAAACGTAAGCGAGCTGCCAATAATGCGGCTTCGAATGCTGTTTTGCCTGAGGCTTGCAAGTCTTTGGCAAACTCAATAATCAAAATTGCATTCTTAGCGGACAAGCCCACTACGGTAATCATACCCACTTGGAAATAAATATCATTTTCCATACCACGCATGGATGTACCAATCACCACACCCAAAATACCCAACGGTACCACCAAAATCACAGACAGTGGAATAGACCAGCTCTCATAAAGTGCTGCCAAGCAAAGGAATACCGCCATAATGGCAAAGATATACAATACAGTAGAAGATGAACCTGCTTTTTGCTCTTCTAAAGATTGGCCTGTCCATTCAATACCAAAGCCGCTTGGTAGTTTTTTGGCCAAAGCTTCCATTTCCAATATGGCTTCGCCTGAACTTAAGCCAGGTGCAGCGCCACCAGTAATGCTCATGGATGGGTAGCCATTGTAACTATTCACTTGTTGTGGACCTGTTTCCCATTTTGCAGTCACGAACGTACTCAAAGGAACCATTTTGCCTTGGCTATTGGGTACCGTTAAGCGAAGTACATCGTCAGGTTGCATACGGGCATCCGGTTCAGCTTGAACAATCACTTGTTGCATACGGCCTGAGTTCGGGAAGTCATTGATATAAGCAGAGCCTAAGTTAGCACCCAAAGTCTGAGCAATCGATTCAAAGCTGATACCTTGAGCAAGAGCAGTTTCACGATTAATATCAATTCTTAATTGTGGAGCATCCTCTAAGCCTTCAGTACGAACACCTGCCAGTTTAGGGCTTTGACGTGCCATGCCCAGTAATTCATTTCGAGCATTCAATAAAGCCGCATGACCTTTACCTGAACGATCTTGCAATCGCAATTCAAAACCAGAGCTACTGCCTAATGCAGGAATCGGTGCTGGTGTGACTGCAAAAATAAAGGCATCTCGGTAACTGCTTAGTGTGGCCACTGCTTTGTTTGAAATCTCGGTTGCTGATTGTCCTTTGCCTGTGCGTTCTGACCAGTCTTTTAAGGTGACGAAAGCCAAACCGGCATTTTGACCTTGGCCTGAGAAACTGAAGCCCAAGATACTTACCATGTTTTCAACTTCTGGCTGTGCCAACATGTATTTCTCGGTTGCTTCCATGGCTGCCAATGTACGTTCTTGCGTTGCACCCGATGGCAATTGCACGTTAACCAATAAATAACCTTGGTCTTCTGTTGGCAAGAAACCAGTAGGCAAGCGCATGAATAAGAACGCTGCACCACCAATAATACATAGGTACATGAACATAATGCGCCATGGGCGGTGCAAGCTGGCTTTTACCATGCCTGTGTATTTGTGTGAGCCAGAATTAAACTTGCGGTTAAACCAACCATAAAAACCAGTGGTTTTTTCATGGTCTTCTGCAATCGGTTTTAGGAAGGTTGCACAAAGCGCCGGCGTTAAAGACAGAGCCAAGAATGCAGAGAAGAAGATTGATACAGCCATTACGATTGAGAATTGACGGTAAATATTACCCGTGGCGCCTGAGAAGAAAGCCAAAGGAATAAATACAGAAATCAATACCAAAGTAATGCCCACCACAGCGCCGGTAATTTGTCCCATGGCTTTGGTTGTGGCTTCTTTTGGTGTTAATTCGGGCTCAGTTGCCAAAATCCGTTCGACGTTCTCTACCACCACGATGGCATCATCGACGACAATACCAATCACCAATACCATGGCGAACATCGCCAAGATGTTAATTGACATGCCTAAGGTCACCAATGCAATAAAGGTGCCCAAAAGTGCAATCGGTACCACGATGGTTGGAATCAAGGTATAGCGCAAGTTTTGCAAGAATAACAGCATCACCAAGAACACCAAGAAGATGGCTTCAAATAAAGTGTGAACCACTTTCTCAATCGAAATTCCCACAAATGTAGAGCTGTCGTATGGAATTTTCCAAGTCATGTCTTCAGGGAAGAATGGCTCTAAAGACTTCATTTTGGCACGAATTTCTTCGGCCACGGCCAATGCATTACCTGTTGAAGTTAATTGAATACCCAAGTTAACTGCTGGTTTGCCGTTCAAGCGAGAGGAGAAGTTATAGCTTTGTGAAGCCAGTTCTACACGAGCAACATCTTTTAAGCGAACAGTTGCGCCGCTTGGATCTGCACGAAGGATAATATTGGCGAATTCTGCTTCATTTGCCAATTGACCAGGTACTGACAATGTTGCTGTAATTTCTTGGCCAGGAACGTTCGGTGCAACACCAATACCACCTGCTGGAATTTGAATATTTTGACCTGAGATGGCACGAGACACATCAGCTACAGATAGATTCAAACCTTGTAATTTTGCTGGATCAATCCAGATGCGCATGGCTTTTTCTGAACTGAATAACTGAACGTTACCAACACCGTTAATGCGTTGTAATTCTGGCTGAATATTGCGGGCAGCATAGTCACCCATGTCTTTATCAGACGTCTCACCGGTTTTTGACGCCAAACCCACAACCATCAAGAAGTTGGCGCCAGCTTTACTCACTTGCACACCTTGTTGCGTTACCGCAGAAGGTAGGCTGGCTTCAGCATTTTTCAAACGGTTTTGGACATCGACTTGAGCCAAATCAGGATCAACATCCGGCTCAAATGTGATGGTGACAGAGCCAGAGCCATTGGCATTGGCGCTTGAAGACATATACATCATGCCTTCAACACCATTCATTTGTCGGCTGATAACTTGTAATACGGTTTCATCCATAACCTCAGCAGAGGCACCAGGATAAACAGCAGAAACGTTAATGGTGGGCGGAGCGACTTCTGGGTATTGGGCAACTGGTAAACTGAACATCGATACCAGACCACCCAAGATGATAAAAATCGCCACTACCCATGCAAAAATGGGGCGATTAATAAAAAACGTTGGCATAGTGATTAACCCTCTTTGGCGTCTGAAGCAGCTTCAGCCGAAGCTGGCTTGTCTTGAGCTGGTTGTGTTGCAGGTGCTGCGCTAGCAGCCGGTTTTGCAGTGTTCGGTGCTTGCCAAGGTGTGGTTTTGACTTTTTTTGCACCGGTCATGCCAACTGCCATAACGCCATCTACAATGACTTTTTCGCCTGCTTTAAGGCCGCTACTGATAATCCAATTTGAGCCTTGTGCTTGTAATACGGTAACAGGGCGCGGTGCAAAACTACCGTCTGCATTTACAACCAAGACGCTGTCGCCTTTGGCGCTGCGAGTCACTGATTGTTGTGGTAATAAGATTGCATTTGGCAATTGGCTTTGATCAAGAATCACACGAACATACAAGCCAGGTAACAATGATTTGTTAGGGTTTGGAACTTCTGCACGCACATTCACTTGGCCTGTTGTTTCATCAACCGTTAAATCGGTGAAAATTAATTTGCCAGGCAAATCATAAGGAGTGCCATCTTCCATTAGAATTTTTACGCTCGGTTGGCCATCCACTGTTTGCAAAGCACCATCTGCAATTTTTTTTCTCAGTGCCATGACTTCTTGGGCTGATTGAGTAATGTTCACATACAAAGGATCAATTTGTTGGATCACAGCCAACTTGGTTGGGCCACTTTCACCAACCAAAGCACCTTCTGTGACATAAGAGCGGCCAATCGTGCCAGAAATTGGAGCCAAAACTCTTGAATAATTAACATTCAGTTGAGCTGTTTGAATCGCAGCTTTGGCAGCAGAAACTTCAGCTTGTGCCAAACGTTGTTGGGCAACAGCATTATCAAGTTCTTGCTTGCTAATGGCCTCAGCTGCGGCCAACGGACGATAACGAGCAACATTGCTAGAAGCCAAAGCCAATGATGCTTGGGCTTTTTCTAAGCTAGCACGAGCGGCTTGTAGGTTAGCCAAGTAAGCTGTGCTGTCAATCTGATACAAAGACTGACCTGCGTTGACTTCGCTACCTTCAGCAAACGTTCGTTTTAAAACCACACCACTAACACGAGATAGAATTTCTGCTTCGCGAGAAGGTTCTAACCGTGCAGGTAAGTCATTGCCCAAGGTAAGGGTGCTTGGTTGTACTGTAATCACACCAACGGTTGGCTCTGGTGGAGCTGCTGCGGGTGCTTTTTTGTCGCCACAAGCGCTCAATGCGCCGGCAACCAATAAAACAGCAATTGCTGACTTTACAGATGAATGCGACTTTAAAAATGTATGCTGCATAAATCGTCTCTTTTCTTTACGCTTGAGAATAATCTTAGTTAAATGTGAAGTTTGTGCAATTACAAAATAAAATTTTACAAGATAAATAGGTAATTTAGTATTAAAGCTTCATAAAAATGTGTTTCTTTGCTGTGTGTGTCAAAATAAAGAAACATCTCTGATGAAGTTTGGTATTATACATACATTGATGTATGTCAAGTCAACACAATGATTGGTTATTGCCAATATTTTGGTAGTTTATTACTATCAAAACAAGTTGATTCCTCTTGCGTATAAAGCAATTATTAAAAAACACTTAAAAAAAAACGGTATGAAAAAAAATAAAGAATGCGCGCTTCAGACGCGTGAGTATCTCATTGATGCTGCCTTAGAAATGTTTTACCAAAAGGGTGTCGCTCGAACGACCTTAGAACAAATTGCCAAAGCAGCAGGGGTGACCCGTGGGGCAATTTATTGGCATTTTAAAAATAAAGCCGATATTTTTGATGCTGTTTGTCAGCGCTACTTTTTGGAAGTGGACAGTTTCTCAGACCAGATTTTGTCACGTCCACCACAAGAGTTTTGGCTGGCTTTTGAAAACAGCATTATGAAGTTTTATCAAGACATGGCAACTAACGAAATTTTACAAAAGTTTTTTTCTGTTTTGCATTTGCGCTGTGAATATACAGATGAAAATCGTGCTATTGTGGCGCTCCTAACCGAATACCGAAGTCTTTGGGAAGAACAGTGTTTGCAAATTATTCTCTACGGTATTGAATGTGGACACCTAAACCCATCTGTCTGTGTTGATGAATTGAATTTCTTTATCCGTTCTAGCTTATTGGGCATTACCGTTACTTGGTTGGCTGACCCAGTTAAGCTAGACATTGTTCAACATGCAAAATTAACCACAAGAATTTTGGTAAATACACTCCAAACAAAAAATGACCTATTCATAAATAGTTAATGCCGCTATAATTCATTTGGCGTAATTCATTCTTTGATAAGCGTCATTGACAATCACTTAAAAATAATAAGGATAGAACATGAAGAATGTATTCATTGCTTTAGGTGAGTCAGCCCAAACCCAGCTTAAACAGTTTAGGCTTGAGTATGAGCGTGAAGCGGAAATTAAATTGCCTAGCGTTGGATATGTTTCAGTTATGTCTGAGCCTGCGGTTTTGGCAGATGGTATACAACCAGTAAAAATACAGTCGGTTTCTGGGGTGGGCAATACCATTCACTTTCCTAAATTTGATTTTAAAAGTGCTTTGATTAATTTGCAAAAAAGCCCTTGGATGGTGGAACCACGTCAGTATTTAGAACATTATAAAAACTACATTAATAATTTCACACCGATGATGTACTTGGCCATCCCTAAGCCTTTGTACCGTTTGCATCTGTTAAATCAATTGCAAGAATTGTTGTTCACCGTAGAAAAAACCATCACCAAGTTAAATGCAGATGGAATTTCTGATCGGGTGGTGATTCATCTGGTTGCTGATTTGAATGATTCTGCTATTGCGGCATGTTTGGCGGACATTGTTGTGCATTTGCGCCACATTTATGAAAGCCCTTATTATTCACTGCAATTGTATGTGGATTTACCAAGCACTGAAGCCTTAGGATATTCTGCTCAGCGAGGCAGAAATGCGCATGCATATGCTTGTTTACAAGAGTTGTACATGCTCAGTGAAAAAAAATGGTTGCCTGAAAATATATTGGGGCCTTTGCCTTTGGAAGTGCCCAAAAAATGGTTTGATTCATGCTTGTTATTAAGTCGATTACCTGAAGACAATTCAGTTATTGATGCTAATGAAGAAGAGAAACAAGCACAAAGTGCATTAAGCAATTTCTTGATGCGCAAATGTTTTGGTTATGAAAGTCTTTTGCATGACAATGATGAGCAGGCAAAATTTTATATTTACAGCTTATTGAACATTACCTTAAATCGAAACAGTGTTAGCGAAGCAATCACCGAAGTGACTTTGCAAAACATCTTGAATTTTTCAAAAGATTGGGAATACAGTGCCCAAGAAACCTTCAGTCAGCATTATGAACTTGATTATCAAAGATGGTATTTAAGTGATGAGTTTTTATTGAGCAATGTTGAAACACCTTTAGAGGCCAATCATCTTAGTCGCACTTGGGAAAATATTGAGCACGACTGGTTAAGGCATCGTGAAAAATGGATGGAGGACTTGGAAAGTGTTGCGCCTGAAGTGAGGGTGGAGCATTTGCGCCAATGGTATGGCCATTTTTACAAATCACGCTTTCGCCTTGCAGGTGTGAAAGCTTTTTATGATGGACAGCAAGAAGCACTGCCTAAAATGGCAAAAATGATTCGTTCTACCATTGAAAAAGACCTTTTGGGCCAATGGCGCAGTAAAACGCCGTTATCCATTATGCCTCAAGCAATCCAAGAGATATTGTTGTTCTTAAAAAGCCGCATCACAGCATTCAATCAAGAATTAGCCAAAATTAGCCAAGAAGTTTTTGAGTCGCAAAATATTTTGAAAGGCATGTTAGATCGGCCCCAACAGCAGTTTATCAAATCCAGCAGCAATTGGCGTAAAAGCGATGTTTGGCGAACTTTTGATGAGCATTTGTATTTGTATTACCTTGGGCGAACAAGACAAAGTGCTTATTATTTTGCGGTTAATTATTTGCAATTATTGTTCCAAGAAATTCGTTCTTTGTATCTGGAAAGTGAGAATTTGATTATTGCTTTTCATGCACTGCATACCAAAGTGAATCAGCAATACCACCCTACGGGTCTTTCTAGGGTACAAGAGTTAAACCAAAATCATGGTGAATTT
>JASLBZ010000002.1 GCA_030146285.1 Neisseriaceae bacterium
GAGTGCATCGACATGATGGCTGATGCTGTCGCAGCAGAAGAAACCACTTATTAAACCAAGAGCTCGTTAACAAAAAGCTGCTGATATAGCAGCTTTTTTGTGTTTAAAAGTTAAGTTTTATTTGCTTTATTGGACTTAATCACAATACTCAGTAAAACGGTAGCAGAATTAATTTATATGCCGTTAAGTTTGCCAATAAATTCCAATACTTATTGAGTGTAATAGTCGTTTAATCTGTTATTGACGAATGCCCTCTATCAATATATATTTTATATATAAAACATTATTTCACATATAAAATAAAAAAAGGGGGGTAGGGGATGAAAGTAAATCGATGGTATGGTGTTATTGCTATGTTGGTATTGATCATTATTGCTTATATTGATCGGGTTAATATTTCCGTTATGTTGGTGAATCCAGAGTTCCTAGATCACTTTAATTTAACGGGGAATCGAGCTGCACAAGGTAGCTTAATGACTTTGTTTTTGATTGGTTATGGTCTTTCTGCAATGTTTTTAACACCATTTCTTGAAACATTTCTTGGCTATAAAAAAGGTTTATTTCTCAGCGTTTTTCTATGGGCTGGATTTACTGCTTTATCTCCATTAATGGGTTCAATTGCTGCGTTATTATTGACACGAGTTTTACTTGGTATTAGTGAGGGACCATTGTTCTCGTTAAAAACGATGTACATTAGTGATCACTTTGGCGCTGGTGAGTTAGGGAAGCCTAATGCAGTTAGTGCACTTGGTATTTCTTTTGGCTTGGTGATTGGGTTTCCTTTGGTAACCTTTTTGATGAGTCATTTTGGTTGGGTCGAATCTTTTTATATTTTGGCCATATTGAATTTGTTGATTGGCTTGAGTTTGATTTATTTCTTTGTTCAACCTGCCAAGCATCCAGTATTACAACGAAGTGGGCCTAAAACAAGACACAGTGTTTTGACGACATTTAAAGAAGCTTGGAAAACGCCATTATTGGGTTGGATTATTATTGTGGAAATTGCTACGTTAAGTTATTTATGGGGTTCAAGTTCCTGGCTACCTGCTTATTTAACCAGCGATAAAGGTTTCTCAATTAAGGCAATGGGCTTTATTTCATCATTGCCATTTGTGGTTAGCATTTTCTCTAAATATTTAGGCGGGGTTATTTTGGATAAGATTACGCCAAAACAAGCGCCACTTATTTTTGCTTATGGTGGTTTGGCGACGGCATGTGGCATGTTAGGTGTTATGTTCAGTGAGAGTATGGGATATTTGGCTTTCTTTTTATTAACAGCGAATGCATGTTGGGGTTTACAAGGTGCTGCAATACCAACATTAATCCAATACCATGCTAAGGCCGAAAGTGTAGGTACTGCTTACGGTTTGATTAATGGTATTGGTAATGTATTTGCAGCATTCATACCACTGATTATGGGGATGATTATGGTAAAGCAAGGTACGGTTTCTTCTGGATTCTCTGTATTGGTTATTTCTCAGTTGTTAACCGTTTTCGGTGGTGTTATGTTGTGGCAGCGAATGCGTGGTAATGTAAAACGTCTAAGTATGTGGTAATCAGTCATTGGTGTATATTAGTGAAAAGAGCAAGTTAAAGCGTATTGTTAATTATTGAACTTTATTTAAATAGCAGTCGTTTTGTGGTTCTATCAATATTAAAGTGTATAAAAAAGCCCTAAGATATTATCTTAGGGCTTGGTTGTTTACTGCGTATTATTCCGGTACTGCTTCATTTTCTGAAGTGCTTTCTGGAGCAATATTATCGCTATCTACGTCGATCATGCCATCTTCACCTTCGCCATCAAAGATTTCTTCTTCCTCGTCGGTTTCGGCAACGCGTTCTAGACAAACCAGTTTCTCGCCTTCGTCCAAGTTAATCAAACGTACGCCTTGAGCTGCACGGCCTGTTTCACGAACTTGTTCAACTTTGGTGCGAATCAAGACACCGCCAGAAGTGATTAACATTAAGTCATCATTTTCTGCAACCAATGCTGCGCCAACCAAGTCGCCATTGCGATCGCCTGTATCAATCGCAATCACGCCTTGCGTGCCACGGCTTGATAAGCGGTAATCGTTGGCTGGTGTGCGCTTACCGTAACCGTTTTCAGTTGCAGTTAAGATTAATTTATCGGCATCTTCTGTTTCAGAGCGTACCAATAGACTAATCACAAATGCGCCTTTGGCCAATTTCATGCCGCGAACACCACTGGCATTTCGACCCATAGGGCGAACGCCTTTATTGCTCTTGCGAGCGCTGGTTTCTTCTTCGGCTTCTGATTCTGGTGCATCTTCGATGTCGATTTCTTCAATATCGCCATCGTTGTCAATTTCAGCACTGTCGTCATGGAACTCACTAAAACGCACTGCTTTACCATTGTTTGAGAACAGCATGATTTCATGGTTGCCTGATGTTTTGGCAGCGCCAATCAAGCTATCGCCTTCTTTCAGGTTGATGGCAATAATGCCAGAAGCGCGAGGGCGAGAGAAGTCGATTAAAGGTGTTTTCTTAACCGTACCATTGGAGGTTGCCATGAATACGTATTCGTTTTCTAGGAATTCACGCACAGGTAAGATGGCACTGATTTTCTCGCCTTCTTGAATTTCCAAGACATTGTTCACTGGACGGCCACGGCTGTTACGTCCGCCTTGTGGTAAGTTGTACACTTTAATCCAATGGCAGCGACCAAAGCTGGTGAAGCACAATAAGTAGTCATGGGTATTGGCTACAAATAGGGTTTCGATAAAGTCTTCTTCTTTGGTTGCTGTGGCTTGTTTGCCACGGCCGCCGCGGCGTTGAGATTGATAATCTGTCGCTGGTTGGGCTTTGATATAGCCTGTATGCGTCAGTGTAACCACCATTTCTTGAGGCGGAATCAAATCTTCATCTGCAATGTCACCACCGAACAAGTTGATTTCTGAGCGACGCTCATCACCAAATTGGGTTTTAATGGCAATTAATTCATTGTGAATGATTTCATTAATGCGCTCTGGTTTGGCAAGAATGTCCAGTAAGTCCAAGATGACAGACATAATATCTTTGTATTCATTGACAATTTTGTCTTGCTCTAAGCCGGTTAGGCGTTGTAAGCGCATGTCCAAAATGGCTTGTGCTTGGACTTCACTTAGGATGTAACCATCCGCATGCAAGCCCATGTGCTCTGGTAGGCCATCAGGTTTGACCATGCTTAAATCTGTTTGCACGCGGCTTAACATGTCTTCAACCAAGCCTGAACGCCATGGGCGAGCCAATAAAGCTGCTTTGGCTTCAGGAGGGGTTGCGCTGGCTTTAATCAGCGTAATAATCTCATCGACATTAGATAGTGCAACAGCCAAGCCTTCTAATACATGACCACGCTCACGCGCTTTTTTCAGTTCAAATAAAGTCCTGCGTGTCACCACTTCTCGACGATGGCGCAAGAATTCACGTAGGATTTGCTTGATATTCAATAGGCGAGGTTGACCATCTACCAAGGCCACCATGTTGATGCCAAAGCTGTCTTGTAGCTGGGTCATTTTGTAAAGTTGATTCAAAATCACTTCAGCGTTTTCATTGCGTTTTAATTCAATGACCACACGCATACCTGATTTGTCAGACTCGTCGCGCAAATCAGAAATGCCTTCAATGGTTTTTTCACGAACCAATTCACCAATTTTTTCAACCAATTTGGCTTTGTTAACTTGGTAAGGGATTTCATCAATGATGATGGCTTCGCGCTCATCGTTTTTGCCAATGGCTTCGATGTGGGTTTTGCCGCGCATAATCACGCGACCACGACCCGTACGGTAGCCATCACGCACGCCAGCAGTACCATAAATGGTAGCGCCAGTAGGAAAGTCAGGTGCAGGAATAAATTCGATTAGTTCATCAATGCTTAAATCTTCATTTTCAAGCAAAGCCACGCAAGCGTTAATCACTTCGCTTAAGTTGTGTGGTGGGATATTGGTTGCCATGCCCACGGCGATACCTGAGCTGCCGTTTACCAATAAAGTAGGAATACGAGCGGGCATAATCAACGGTTCATGTTCAGAGCCGTCGTAGTTCGGACCAAAATCGACGGTTTCTTTTTCAATGTCAGCCAACAGTTCATGAGCAATGCGGCTCATGCGGATTTCTGTGTAACGCATTGCGGCTGCGCTATCGCCGTCAATAGAACCAAAGTTACCTTGGCCATCAACCAGCATATAACGCATAGAGAAATTTTGTGCCATACGAACGATCGTATCGTATACAGCCGTGTCGCCATGAGGATGGTATTTACCGATTACGTCACCGACAATACGAGCCGATTTCTTATAAGCACGGTTCCAGTCATTGTTTAACTCGTGCATTGCATAGAGGACACGACGGTGAACAGGTTTTAAGCCATCTCGAACATCGGGCAGTGCACGCCCAATAATTACACTCATCGCATAGTCTAGATAAGAACGACGCATTTCCTCTTCTAGGCTAATGGCGATGGTTTCTTTTGCAAAAATAGAATCGGTCATCGTTGCGCGATCATCAAATAAAAATAACACATTAGTATAGCACAAAACACACCTCTTTGAGAGGCGAAGTTACTGATGTTTATTGAGGATGGTCTTTATTTCAAAATACAAAATTCCTATGCCAGTAAAATAATGTTTGAATCGGTGTCGCTCATATTTTCTCATATTGTCAAGTGGGTAAAATGGGTGAGATTTGAGCTTTTGTGAAACAAATATGTCTGAGAATACTTTGAATTTTGCTTAAACCATTGATAGGTATTGCTTCTTTGGTTTATGCACAAAAACTGTGGATAACTTTGTGGATGAGTGTTGGATATGACAACTAAAGTGAGCAAAATCAACACTTACATAGTCATTGAATAAAAAATAAGCCAATATAAATAATGTTTATAAACAATGAGTTGTTAAAAATAATACAGGTGGGTGTTCTTTTGCAACAAGGCAATATTTTGTGGGTTTTGAGGGGTTTGTTTTGTGGATAAATGACTTTTGTCAAGGTTGACAAGCATTTTTTTTTACGCTATAGGCTATCTTAATTTGAAATTGAAGGCGGAGCAATATGGCAGCAGGGTGGATTTTTTGTCGGGTCATTGATAATTTTGGCGATGTGGGTGTGTCATGGCGTTTAAGTCGGCTATTGCACCAAGAAGCCAAATTTCCTGTGGTTTTGTTGATTGACAATTTGCATGCGCTAAAAAACTTGGTACCAGAATGTGATGTCGTGGCTTCAGTGCAAATTTTGCATGGTATTACCGTTGTGGATTGGCAAGAAGCTGTCTTGGCAAAGCAATTGCAAAATTTGCCTAAACCACAATGGGTGATTGAAACATTTGGTTGCGATTTACCTAAGAGTGTTTTGCAAATCATGCAAGAGAAAACCAAGCTGTGGTTGAATCTTGAGTATTTAACAGCAGAGCCTTGGGCCAAAGACATGCACATGTTGCCTTCTTTGCAAAGCAATGGTTTGGCCAAGTATTTTTATTTTTTGGGTTTTGAACAAGAAACAGGTGGCTTACTGCGTGAGGCTGATTATGGGCAAAAAAAATGGGCATTTAACCACCATGAGCAAGATTGCTTTCGAGCAAGCTTGGGTTTGCCCACAAAGGATACCGATACCCACAGTATTTTTTTGTTTGCGTATCCCAACCAGCATTGGCAAACATGGTTTTTGGCTTGGCAAAACTGGGGGCAATCTATTGAACTTTTGATTGCTTGTGATGCAGTTTGGCAAGAATGGGAAAAGTTTTCCCAAGCGCAAGGCTTGCAGGCTAAAGGCCGCAGAAATATTCAAGCATATCGTTTGCCTATGGTGGCACAATCGCAGTTTGATCAGTTGTTGTGGTTGTCTG
>JASLBZ010000006.1 GCA_030146285.1 Neisseriaceae bacterium
AGCGATTTGAACGCTCGACCAACGGATTAAAAGTCCGCTGCTCTACCAGCTGAGCTAACGGCCCGGAAGAGGAGACGAATATTATAGCCAAACCGAAATACCGTCAACACTTATTGTGAATTAATTTTAAAAAAATAATTAATTTATTGAATTTTAAATAATTTAATTTTTAAATTTTTATTCACAACACCGAAAAATCACCAAATTTATTTTCAAAACACCCTTTTTTTATTGTGCACTTAAACCATTTTGCTGCAATAAAGCATCAATTTTAGGTTCGCGACCACGAAAAGCCTTAAAAGAATCCATTGCCGAGCGTGAACCACCAACAGCCAAAACTTCTTTTAGAAACTTCTGACCCATGGCAGCCATGTCGTTGGCTTCTTCAAATGCAGCATACACATCTGCGGATAACACTTCTGCCCAACTGTAGCTGTAATAGCCCGCTGCGTAGCCGCCGGCAAAAATATGCCCAAAACTGTGCGCAAAACGATTGTAATCTTTCGCCGTCCAAACCGATGTTTCATGGCGCACTTTTTGTAAAGTCTCTTGCCAGTTGTCTGCACCTTCTTGGTTGAAATAAATCATCATGTCAAACAAGGCAAATTCCATTTGGCGCATAAACCACAAACCTTTTTGGAAATTCTTGGCGGCAATCATTTTGTGATAAAGCGCTTCTGGCAAAGCCAAACCATCTTTTTCATTGGCACTCATGCCCACCAATGTATCAAACTCCCATGCAAAGTTTTCCATAAACTGGCTTGGCAACTCCACAGCATCCCACTCCACGCCATTGATACCTGACACGCCCAGTTCATTCACCTCAGTTAACAAATGGTGTAAGCCGTGTCCTGTTTCATGGAACAAAGTCACAATTTCGTCATGGGTCAAATAAGCCTCTTTACCATTACTGGCTGGAGTGAAATTACACACCAAGTATGCAATAGGCGTTTGGACAACACCATCTTTCAAACGGCGACCACGGTAATCGTTCATCCATGCTCCGCCACGTTTGCCTTCACGAGCATACAAATCCATGTACACACCGCCAAAGACTTGGCCTTCCCGCATCAATTCAAAATAACGCACATCCGGGTGCCATACAGGTACTTTTTTCTCAACAAAGTGCACGCCATACAACTGATCAATCAAACCAAACAAACCAGCCAAAACTTTGCTAATAGGAAAATAGCTTTTCACTTCTTGCTCGGAAAAAGCATATTTGGCTTCGCGCAATTTTTCCGCTGCATAAGTCAAATCCCAAGGCTCAACATTGCCCAAACCCAATTCATTTTGAGCAAATGCCAACAAAGCTTCTTTGTCTTGCAAAGCAAATGGCTTGGCACTTTTTGCCAAGTCACGTAAGAATGTCATGACCTGTTCTGGTGTTTCTGCCATTTTGGTTGCCAACGACAAATGAGAGTAGCCATCAAAGCCTAATAATTTGGCTTCTTGCCCTGCCAAAGCCAAACGGCGTGAAATATTGGCCGTATTGTCCCACTGTCCGTCACCTAGCTCACTGGCTCGAGTCACATAAGCTTGATAGATTTTTTCACGCAATTCACGGTTATCTGCGTATTGGATTACAGCCAAATAATGAGGCATTTGCAAACCAATTTTGTAACCTTCTTTGCCCTCACTGGCTGCTGCAGCTGCAAACATATCCAATGCGTAATCTGGCAAACCTGCCAAGATTTCTTTATCGTTCACATACAATGCAAAAGCATCGGTTGCATCCAAAACATTTTGGCTAAACTCTGCAGCTAACTGTGCACTTTCGGTTTGTAATGCAGCAAATTCTTGTTGCTCTTGCTCGGGAAGCTCTGCGCCTGACAAAACAAAATCACGCAAATCATGGTTGAGTTTTTGTTGCTGCTCGGCACTTAGGGCTGCAAAACTCGAGCTTTCTTTAATTGCTTTAAAACGCTCATACAAAGCAATGTCTTGTGAAATCTCAGTAAAGAAAACCGTTATCTCTGGCATCAACTGATTGTAAACCGCACGCAACTCAGGTGTATCCACCACTGAATTCAAATGCGAAACCACACCCCACATCCGACCCACTTGCTCGGTAATGTCGGTTAAGGCTTCAACGGTATTTTCCCAAGTAACACTTTCTTGTTCTTTCACTTTAGCAATGGCCGCTTTGGCATTGACAATGGCAGCCTGAAGCGCAGGTTCGATACTTTCTGGCGTAATTTCATTAAAACGTGGCTCATCGCCCAATTGACTTAATGCTGTTGCGCTCATTGTGATCCTTTCTGAATGAATGATGGTACTGACTGTGGCTTTACGCCTTTATTGAATCCAGTTACAGTGAACCATCGCAATGATTATTAGATATATAAGGTCACTTTCATGAAAAACAACATTCGACCCTACTTAGAACACCAACCCAAGATTGATGCGAGCTGCTATATCGACGATGCCGCTTTGGTTATTGGCGATGTGATGATCGCGGAAGGAGGCTCTGTCTGGCCTTTTGCCGTGGTGCGCGGTGACGTGAATCGCATTTGCATTGGCAAAAACAGCAATGTACAAGATCATACCATGCTGCATGTTAGCCACAAGAATGAGGCCAAGCCAGATGGATCGCCTTTAATCATTGGTGATTATGTCACCGTGGGCCATCAAGCCATGTTGCATGGCTGCACCATTGGCAATCGTGTGCTTGTGGGCATGAAAACCTCGATTTTGGATGATGCCATTATTGAAGATGATGTGATGATTGGCGCAGGCAGCTTAGTGCCTCCTCGAAAACGCCTTGAAAGTGGCTATCTGTATGTTGGCTCACCCGTCAAGCAAGTGCGCGCGCTGACCGACGAAGAAAAACAATTTTTGGTTTACTCCGCAGAGCATTATGTGCGCGTTGCCAATAACCACAAAGCCAATCAAACTTAAGCAATCAAAAAAACAGCTTAAGTCATCGCTTTTCACAAAAAAGCACATGGGCTTCAATACATCATTGGTATTGAAATCCATGTGCTTTTTTGCTGCTGATCATAAATAGCACCAAATAGCTTAAATAAGCAGCATATTTATTTGACAACACCGTGACATTGGTCTAAAAAATCATTTTTACTTTTATGCTTGGTTTTAAATACGCATAAAATTGTTATCAATCTTCGGGGGAGTTTCATGAAAGCACCAATGGGTAGCCACGATCCTTATGCAGGATACCGTGAGCTAACACTGCGCGGGATGATTTTAGGTGCCATTATCACCATTATCTTTACCGCATCAAACGTTTATTTGGGTTTAAAAGTAGGCTTAACGTTCGCCTCCTCCATTCCTGCTGCTGTGATTTCAATGGCCGTTTTAAAAATGTGCCACGGCTCCAATATTTTAGAAAATAACATGGTACAAACCCAAGCTTCGGCAGCCGGTACATTGTCTTCGATTATTTTCGTTTTACCTGGCTTGTTGATGATGGGTTACTGGAGTGGCTTTCCATTCTGGCAAACCACATTCATTTGTATGGCAGGTGGTATTTTGGGTGTGATTTTCACCATTCCCCTTCGCCATGTAATGGTGGTCAAAAGCCCTCTTCCTTATCCTGAAGGGGTCGCTGCTGCAGAAATTCTAAAAGCAGGCGAATCCAATGAGTATGTGAACTCGGAAGGCAAAAAAGAAGCCAGTGGCGCCAAACAAATTTTGGCCGGCAGTATTTTTGCAGGAACATTTAGCTTGCTTTCAGGCGGCCTTCGCATTGTAAATGATTCTGCTAGCTACTGGTTCAAATCTGGCAATGCCATTTTCCAATTGCCAATGGGCTTCTCATTTGCTCTTTTAGGTGCAGGTTATTTGGTTGGTATTACAGGCGGTATCGCCATGTTAGTAGGCATGTTCTTTGCTTGGGGCATGGCCGTTCCATACTTCTCTTCGATTGCACCAATGCCTGAAGGCATGGACATGGTGACTTACGCCATGGGCCTTTGGAAAAACAAAGTGCGCTTTATTGGTGCAGGTACCATTGGTATTGCAGCCATTTGGACATTGATTACCTTATTAAAGCCGATGATTGATGGCATGCGCCTATCCTTCGAAGCCGTTTCAGGCAAAAAAGACACCAGCAAAGCAGAACGCGTTGACCAAGATTTATCACCAAAATGGATGGTGATTATCTCATTGTCAATGCTGACGATTTTAGCTGCAACATTCTATAGCTTTGTGGCTGCTGCACCGATTTCAACTGGTTTGGCTTGGGGCTTAGTCGCTTGTGCAACCTTACTGGCATTTGTTATTGGCTTCTTAGTGGCCGCCGCTTGTGGTTACATGGCTGGTTTAATTGGCTCTTCTGCCAGTCCCATTTCTGGTATTGGTATCATTTCGATTGTGTTGATCTCATTGGTATTGATGCTCATCGGCACCAGCACTGATTTATTTGCAACCGAAGCAGGTCGCCATTTTGCCACTGCATTGGCTTTGTTTGTGGCCTCAGCTGTTTTGGCCATTGCCACCATTTCCAACGATAACTTGCAAGACTTGAAAACCGGTTACTTGGTTAAAGCAACGCCTTGGCGTCAACAGGTTGCCTTGATTATCGGCTGTATTGTCGGTGCATTGGTGATCTCTCCTGTTTTGGAATTGCTATACCATGCTTATGGTTTCACAGGTGCAATGCCTCGTGCGGACATGGATCCTAGCCAAGCTTTGGCTGCACCACAAGCAACCTTAATGACCACCATCGCCCAAGGTATTTTCTCTAGCAACCTTGAGTGGGTTTACATCTATACAGGTATTGGTATCGGTGTGGCTTTGATTGCTCTTGACACATTTTTAAAGAAAAACACCAAGAATTTGTCGATTCCTCCTTTGGCAGTCGGCATGGGTATTTACTTACCAGCTTCGGTGAACATGCCAATGGTGATTGGTACGATTATTTCTTACCTATCCATTCGCCACATTTACAAACGCAACAAAGGCAACCAAGAAAAAATTGATGCTGAATTAAAAACATCAGAACGCCGTGGTACTTTGTTTGCTGCAGGCTTGATTGTGGGTGAAAGCATGATTGGTGTGATTTTGGCAATGGTGATTGTTGCTTCGATTACAGCCGGTGGCAGTGAAGCACCCTTGGCCATTCACCTGGATAACTGGGAAAACATGGCCAACTTATTGGGCTTAGCTGCCTTTATTGCAGGCATGTACTTAATGGGCAAACGCGTGTTTAAACGCTAATCTGCTGTACAGTCGCTATCCCACGCCTCTGGTTTACTTGACCAGAGGCTTTTTTTATGCAAAATAGATGGCAAAACCGCATTTTTCAGATACCATAACAATGACATAATAAAAGCAATCAACCATCGACAAGGGGATTCTCATGAATAATTTGCAACAGACAAAACAACTGGGTCAACAAATTTGGTTGGATAATTTATCGCACCAATTAATCACCTCTGGTGCTTTGAAAAAACATTTGGAATCTGGCGTGAGTGGCATCACCACCAACCCTGCTATTTTCAATCAGGCTTTTCAAAATGATGCATATTACATCGATGCCATTCATGAGTTGCGCAAGCTAGATACAGATGCCAAAACCCGTTACGAGCAATTGGCCATTCATGATGTACAGGATGCCTGTGATATTTGCCTACCCTTGTTCCAAACCAATGCAAGCGCTGGCATGGTCAGTCTTGAGGTTTCGCCAGAAATCGCCAATGATGCCCAAGCCACCATTGCCGAAGCAACACGCTTGTGGGCTGCGGTAGCTCGTCCCAATGTGATGATTAAAATACCAGCAACACCAGCGGGCATTAAAGCCATTACGGATTTGGTTGCAGCCGGTATCAACATCAACGTGACTTTGATTTTCTCCGTACAAACGGCGCACCAAGTCATTGAAGCGCACTACCGTGGTCTGAAGTGGCGCGCCGAACGCAACCAACCACTTACCAATATCCAAGTGGTTGCCAGTTTATTCATGTCGCGAATTGACACGGCCATTGATCCTGATTTACCAGAACATTTGCAAGGCAAAACAGCCATTTCGATTGCCAAAGCAGCCTACCAGATTGCCACGCAATTTTACCAACAAAAACACTGGCAGCTGCTGGCGGAAAAAGGTGCACAACCGCTTCGTTTGTTGTGGGCATCTACGGGCACCAAAAACAAAAATTACTCTGACACCTTGTATGTCGATTCACTGATTGCAGCCAATACCGTCAACACCGTACCAGAGGCAACCTTAACTGCCTTTGTTAACCGTGGCAATGTCAACAATGACTTTATCGATGGCATTGACCATGCTTTACAAAACATCGATCAGATTCAAGCACTCGGTTTGGATTTGGATGTCTTGGCCAATCGCTTGCAACAAGATGGCTTAAAACAATTTGAAGACGCATTTGCGCAGATTTTAAAAATTACAGCATAAGCAACACCAACATGATGCCCAAGAAAAAAACGCGCTTTCCAAAAGATCCCAAACACCCTGAGCGAATTTGCTGGGGCTGTGATAAATTATGCCCAGCAAACGCCATGGATTGTGGCAATGGGCAAGGTCGTGCCATGCACCCTACTGAGATTTTTGGAGAGGAATGGGTAGAATCACTGACACCAGAAGAACGGGAAAAATTTGACTTCACCTAGGGGCATCTGACCAATCCAATAGTACATAAGCAATAACAAAACAGGCAGCCTGAAACATTTCAGGCTGCCTGTTTGATTTGAATAACCTGTGAAAACCTACTCAATATAATCTTGCGCCACCTTAAGTTGGTTTCTGTATTAAAATGGCCACTTCAATTTTGCATTGCCTAACATTTTAAAAGGTCGACATGAGCGCAGCTGATCCATTTTTACACCTGGAAAATCTTGACGAATTTGGTGAGGAATTTGCTAAGCAACACCATCAAAAAACAGTAGCAGCATTCACCACTTCTGATGAATACACAGCATTACAAGCTGATATTTTATCGCAGCTACAAGATGACAACCAAATCCCATTTTGCCAAGAACACCGTGCGCGCATGTACCATTTTTATCAAAATGCAGACTATCCCAAAGGCGTTTACCGTGTTTGTACAGCAGCAAGCTACCGTTCTGGCTTTCCACAATGGGATGTTTTATTCAATGTCACCGACTTTGAAGAGATTTTAGGCGATGATGTTTATCTCGAAGGCGTATCACACTATGTGAATATGCCCAACAAGGTGTTGGTGACGTTAAGCCAAGCAGGCTCTGACCAAGCCTATACCTTGGAAGTGGACTTGGAGACCTCAAGTTTGGTCGATGATGGCTTCCACTTTCCTCTGGGAAAAAGCAATATCGCTTGGCGCGATGAAAACAGTGTGTGGTTCTGCCCTGCTTGGGATGAGCGTCAATTAACGCCTTCAGGCTATTCCAAACAAGTGTGGTTATTAGAGCGCGGACAAACTTTGGCTGAGGCCACCCCTGTATTTCAGTTGCCCAATGAAGACGATATGATGGTGCATGCTTGGCGTTATTTAGACGCACAAGGCTCGCCCATTGATTTGATTGAAGCGGCACACAGTTTTTTTCAAAAAGACTATTACTGCGTGGACAAAGACTTAAACGTGATGCCATTGGGCCTGCCTCAGGATGCAGACATTGTCGGCTATCTGGCCGGCCATTTGCTGGTTAAGTTGCATTCCGACTGGCAACGTTCCGCTCAACGTTACCCACAAGGCTCACTGCTTGCAGTTCGTTTGAGCAAAGGCCAAGTAGGCCCTGCCGTCACGTTATTTACCCCCACCAACACCCAATCCTTAGAAAGCGTAGAAACCACCAAGCAATTTGTGGTGATTCACACCTTGGACAACGTCAACGGTCGTTTACAGATTTGGCAGTTTAAAGCAGGGCAATGGCAACAAGTTAAGACGCCTAGGCTACCAGAAGGCACTCTAGAGTTGGTCGATCAACCGTGGGGAGGCGATGTTTTGTACATTGCAGCCAGTGACTTCATCACACCTTTGACTTTGTATGTCTTGGACTTGAATGTGATGGAATTGTGTGTAATGCGTCGCCAAAGTGCACAATTTGACGCCAGTCAATTGTCTGTACAGCAATTGTGGTGCAACAGTGAAGACGGTACTGCCATACCTTACTATCATGTAGGCCAAGCCAACCAAAACGATCCCAAAACGCCAACAATTGTGTATGTGTATGGTGGCTTTGGAGTATCTGAGCTACCACATTACTTGGGCATTATGGGACGACATTGGCTAAGCAAAGGCTATTCTTTTGTGATTGCCAATACCCGAGGTGGTGGTGAATTTGGCCCTCATTGGCACAAAGCTGCCCAAGGCAAAAACAAACAAAAAACCGTTGATGATTTGCATGCTGTTGTCGCTGATTTGTGTAACAGGCAATTGAGCACGCCAGCACACATTGCCTTACAAGGTGGAAGCAACGGTGGCTTGATTACCGCAGCGGCATTTGCCCAAAAACCGCACAGCATAGGCGCTTTGGTTTGTGAAGTCCCTCTAACCGACATGCTGCGCTATCACCACTTGTTTGCAGGCTGCTCTTGGGTAGAGGAATATGGGCATCCGGAACACCCAGATGATGTCCAATATTTACAATCCCTAAGCCCTTACCATGCACTGTCTGAACACATCAGCTATCCAGAAGCCATGATTACCACCTGTTTAAATGATGACCGTGTTCATCCTGCTCATGCTTTGAAATTCTTTGCCAAACTAAAAAGCATGCAACAAACAGCCTATTTATTCGCACCCGAACAAGGTGGGCACACCAGCAATGGGACTCAATCCCAAATTGCTGCCGAGTTAGCTGCCATTTTTATGTTTTTATACCAAAACATTGCCCAATAAATACCCCATCAAAAAAGCTGCCAACGATTCATGTTGGCAGCTTTTTTATTTGGGTTGATTTAGGCTTTTTTGTTTTTAAAAAAGTTAAACCACACCACTAGCAATGCCGCGCTGAAAAACAACATGCTCCAAATCGGCAATGGCACACCCATCACATCGGCAACCGATGCACATTCACCTGAACCTGTTAAGACTTTGGAAACCATGCCTGAAAATGGCATGGTTTCAACCATGTAATTCAAACCAGGACCACAAGCAGGAATATCCTCAGGTGGCAATCCTTGGATATAACGGTGGCGAATGGCAATGCTCAGTCCCACCAATGCCGGAATGGAAATCAATACAGAGCCCAGTAAGCGCGCCCCAACACCTTTTGCCGGCAATAGGACAGCAATCAAGGCAACCATGCCCACCGCCATCACGCCAATGCGCTGGAAAATGCACAAAGGACATGGCTTCATGCCCAAACCATACTGGGCAAAAAATGAACCGCCCGTGCAAAGTGCCGCCATGAAAACCACCAGCCACAAACCTGTTTTGTATTTTTTCAGTGTTATCATTTCGTGTTTACCTGTGTTTTGAAAATCATTTAACTTTGACTGGCCACCATCATTTGTTCGATTAAAATCGAACCAATGTGATTGGCGCTGCGTTTAAGTGCATCATTGCCAATGCCCACAATGCCTTGAAACATGTCTTTTAAATTCGATGCAATGGTGATTTCTTCGACTGGGTGCACAATCATGCCGTTCTCAACCCAAAAACCCGAAACACCACGAGAATAATCACCTGTTAACATGTTCACGCCTTGGCCCATTAATTCTGTGACCAAAAGACCTGTGCCCATTTGCTTTAACAATTCAGCTTGAGTGCCCGCTGTTGGGTGTAAATACAAATTGTGCGAACCACCGGCATTACCCGTGGTTGTCATGCCCAATTTTCTGGCGCTGTAACTGCCCAAAAAATAACCTTCTACCACACCTTGGTTAATAACTGTTCGCGCCTGAGTTGCCACACCTTCGGCATCAAAATTGGCACTGGATAAACCACCAATAATATGAGGATCTTCTGTTAGCTGTACAATATCCGACAAGACTTTGGTGCCCAAGCTACCACATAAAAAACTGGTTTGACGATACAGGCTGCCACCACTAATGGCACCCAATAAGTGACCCACAATGCTGTTTGAAACCGTTGCATCAAACATCACTGGATATTTTCCTGTATCAATGCTTTTCGCATCCAATCGACGCAGTGCACGCTTAGCCGCCATTTGCCCAATTTCACTAGGACTGGATAAATCTTGGTGCTTGCGTGCCATGTCATACCAATAGTCGCGTTGCATACCTTGTTCGTTTTCAGACACCACCGAGCACGACAAACTATGGCGCGAGCTCATTTCATAACCAATAAAACCATGGCTATTGGCATACACATATTGATGGTGCCCTGTATTCACAGAAGCCCCTTCTGAATTCACAATGCGCGAATCCTCATCCAAGGCTGCTTTTTCACAAGCTTTGGTTAATTCAATGGCTTCATCAACACTTAAATTCCAAGCATGGTACAAATCCAAGTCGATAAAGTCAGTTGCCATTAACGCTTTGTCGGCCAAACCAGCGCAACTGTCTTCACCTGTGTATTTGGCAATATCCAAAGCAGCCTGAATGGTGCTTTGCAATGCGGCTTCTGAAAAATCGGCGCTACTGGCTCGGCCTTTGTGTTGGCCATGAAACACCGTAATGTCCATGGATTTGTCTTGTTGGTACTCAATTTGCTCCACTTCTTGCAAACGCACATTGACAGCCTGCCCAAGCGATTCACTAAAATCCACCTCGGCACTGCTCGCACCTAAGCGATTGGCTATCGCAATGGCACTTTGCGCCAAATCACACATTTGATCTTTGGAGTAATTAAACATGGCACCAACTTTAAATAGAAAATGAAGGCATTATTGTAGCGCAATTTACTCAATTAAAAAGGAAATAAGCTGCAAGCAATACCAAAATTCGGTATGATTTATCGTATTTAATTAATTAGAACAGTATTATGAACCAAGAAGAAGAATGGGTTAGCAAAACCCAGCGTAAAAAAGAGATGGACTCGTTACAAGACCTGGGTGTTGAACTGACCAAATTAAGCGTTGATACGCTAAAAAAAATGCCAATTTCTGAAGATTTATTGGACGCATTAAAAGACCAGAAAAAAGTTACTGCCAATGGCGCAAAAAAACGCCAATTGCAATTCATTGGTCGCTTGATGCGTGAAGAAGATGCCGAAGCCATTTCAGCAAGTCTCGCCCGCATCAAAGGGGATGATACTGCACACAATGCCGCCATGCAGCGCATGGAAGTTTGGCGCAATCGCTTGATGGTGGATGACAATGCTTTAACTGAGTTATTAAACGAATTTCCCAATGTTCCTGCCAGCGAAATGCGCACCTTAATTCGCAATGCCCGCAAAGAAAAAGAACTGAACAAACCACCCAAAGCATTCCGTGCCTTGTTTCAAGCCTTGCGCCAATACATGAATGGCGAAAGCCCTAGTGAGCAAGTTGATTTTGAAGATGAAGACGACAACGCATAAGCCTTCTGTTTATCGTGCACCTTGGTGGTTAAAAAATGGTCACTTGCAAACCATTTGGACACAAATCTTAAGCATCCCAACACCATGCTATCGGCGCGAATTGAATCTGGCCTCTTGCCAAGAAACAGTCGTTGCATATGATTTTATCGATGCACCGTCACCTCATGCGCCCATTGTGGTGCTGTTTCATGGCTTAGAAGGCAGCAGCCACAGCCATTATGCCAAATTACTCATGACAGGCGCCAAGCAATTGGGTTTTCATGGTGTCATACCCCATTATCGTGGTTGTGGTGGCGTAGCCAACACCAGCAACGTTTCGTACCATGCAGGTGACAGTCATGAAGTGGCATGGGTCATCAATCACCTACATCATTGCTACCCAGATAGCCCTATCTTTGCGATGGGCGTATCATTGGGCGGTAATGCTTTGGCCAAGTATTTGGGTGAAACTGGCAAAATGACTAAGATTCAAGCAGCAGCAATTGTCAGCGCACCACTGGACATGTGTGCTGCTAGCATTGCGCTTAATCGGGGCTTAAGCCGACATTTGTATGCTCCGTATTTCATGAAGACTTTGCGCCCCAAAGCATTGGCACAAAAAAGCCATTTAAAAAACAAGCCTATTCGTTGGCAGATGCTGAACAAAGCCAAGAGTTTAAGCGATTTTGATGATGCATTTACCGCGCCTTTGTATGGTTTTTTGGATGGCCATGACTATTACCAACAAAGCAGTGCCAAGCCTTTATTGAAGAATATTGCCATTCCCACTTTAATCATCAATGCTCAAAATGATCCATTTATGATGCAATCTGCCTTGCCAAAATCAACAGATGTGGCAGACTGTGTGGATTTATTGCAACCCAAAAACGGTGGGCATGTTGGCTTTGTCTCTGGGCGCTTTCCCGGCCATGCCAATTGGTTGCCCCAAACCGTATTGAATTATTTTTTGCACCACTTACAACAAAGAAAATAGACGATGAACGACATTCTTGCCAAAATTTTGCGCACCAAACACGATGAAGTGGCTGCCCACAAACGTGACATCAGCCTTGAAGACATGAAAAAGCTCGCAGTCGAACAGCTTGCACCCCGTGGCTTTGTTGCGGCATTAAAACAACGTACGCAAAATCAAGAATGGGCACTGATTGCCGAAATCAAAAAAGCCAGTCCTTCAAAAGGTTTGATTCGAGAAGATTTCAACCCCAGCGAACTGGCAAAAACCTATGAAGCAGCCGGTGCCAGTTGCTTATCGGTTTTAACCGATATTGAGTACTTTCAAGGCTCGCCTGAGTATTTAAAAGCGGCCAAAGCAGCTTGTCATTTACCAGTACTTCGCAAAGATTTTATTGTTGATGAATACCAAATCTACCAAGCCCGCGCTTGGGGTGCAGATGCCATTTTATTGATTGCCGCAGCTTTAACACAAGCGCAATTAGAGCATTTTGAGACCATTGCCCATCAATTGGGCATGGGCGTTTTGTTAGAGGTTCACCATCTTGACGAATGGGAAAAATGCCACAATCTGAGCACTGAACTGATTGGTGTGAACAATCGAAATTTAAGAACTTTTGAAGTGGATTTGCAACAAACCATCGACTTCTTACCTTTATTACAAGGCAAAATTATTGTCTCAGAAAGCGGTATCGCTACCCCTGAAGACATTGCCCTTATGAATCAACATCAAGTTTACACCTTCTTAATTGGTGAAACATTTATGCGTGCCGATAATGTCGGCGCAGCAGTCCAAGCCTTAATGGCACCCACTGCAAATAGCTAAGACAGAAAAGGATTACCCCCAATGGCTATCGTTATTAAAACGCCTGAAGAAATTGAAAAAATGCGCATTGCTGGTCGCTTAGCGGCTGAGCTTTTGGATTACATCACGCCATTTGTAAAACCTGGCGTCACCACCGATGAAATCAACCAATTGTGCCATGACCATCAAACCAAAGTACAAGGCTGTATTCCTGCGCCTTTAGGCTATGGTAACCCACCCTTTCCAAAATCGGTTTGCACATCGGTTAACCACGTGATCTGTCATGGTATTCCCAATGACAAACCTTTGAAAAATGGCGATACCGTGAACATTGATGTGACTGTCATCAAAGATGGTTTCCATGGCGACAGTAGCCGCATGTTCTTGGTTGGTGATGTGTCTCCTCAAGCCAAACGTCTTTGCAAAATTACCCATGAATGCATGATGCTGGGTATCGAACAAGTGAAACCTGGTGCTCATTTAGGTGACATCGGTTATGCCATTCAACAACATGCTGAAAACAATGGCTACTCTGTGGTGCAAGAATTCTGTGGTCATGGCATTGGTCGTGGTTTTCATGAAGAACCACAAGTGCTGCACTATGGTAAAAAAGGTACAGGTGTTGAACTTAAAGTCGGCATGATTTTCACCATTGAACCCATGATTAACCAAGGCAAAAGACACTTGCGCATTTTAGGCGATGAATGGACGGTGGTTACTAAAGACCGCTCGCTATCAGCACAATGGGAACATGAAGTTCTGGTAACAGAAACAGGTTACGAAATTTTGACAATCAGCCCTGCCACTCAAAAACCTTAGCAATAATTTACATGCCATAGTCATGTTTTTGATTGCATAAATATCCTAAGTATATTAATTTATAACATATTATTTCAAATTAATTTATTAAGGAAATAACCGAATGGAACAAGCTACCTTTGACATTCGCAAGTTGCGAAGAGAATTGGGCATGAACCAACGGGAATTTTGGAGTGAGATTGGTGTTACCCAATCAGGCGGCTCTCGCTACGAGTCCGGCCGCAACATTCCCAAACCCGTGAAAGAGTTATTACGCTTGGTTTATTGTGAAAAAATAGATTTGGCTTCAATTAATAAAATTGATTTGATTGTCGCTGAGCTATTAAAAGAGCGTGATGCCGAACTTTATCATACCTTAAAAGAAATGGCAGAATACTACACAGAGTAAGACCATTTTTTATTTTAAGATACAAAAAAACCTGCACTTTACAATGCAGGTTTTTTTCTTGTATCGAACAATATTACTGTTTTATTGTAGCTTTAACAGTTGAGCAGATACTTTTTCCATCTTATCGCCTAAGCCAGCCAATTCAGCCTGATCTTTTTCGACCAAATGCGCAGGCGCTTTGTCAACATAGCCTGGTTTGCTTAATTTGGCATTTAGCTTATCCAATGCTTTTTGCAGTTTTTCTTGCTCTTTGGTCAGGCGGGCACATTCCGCTTCTTTGTTGATTTCTACTTTCAACATCAAACGTGCGCCTTGGAATACTGCAACAGGTGCATCTTCAACAGCAGGCAATGCTGCAACCTTCTCAGCACTATTTAAGCGAGCCATCATTGGCAAATATGGTAAGAATGCTTCTACGTCACCACCTTCAATAAACAAAGGTGCTTTCACAGAAGGAGCCAAGCCCATTTCACCACGCAGATTGCGAATGGCATGCATTAATTCTTGCAAATCACCCATTTGGCGCAACACATCAGCATCAATCAATGCTTCATCGGCAACAGGCCATTGCGCAATCATTAAGCTGCCTGTGTCTTTGGCTTTTGCCAAAGGTGCAACCGTTTGCCACAATTCTTCAGTGATAAATGGCATGATTGGGTGCATTAAACGCAATACCGTTTCCAAAACATGCAACAACACAGCTCGGGTTTGCTCTGCTAATGCAGCATCAGCACCTTGCATATGTACTTTGGCCAATTCAACATACCAATCACAATATTCATTCCATGTGAATTCATACAAAGATTGTGCCGCCAAGTCAAAACGGTAAGTTTCAAATGCTTCTGTGACCGTGGCAATCGTTTGTTGCAAACGTGCCAAAATCCATTGATTCACAAAATTGCTGGCATGTAAGGCATCAGCCAAAGGTGCAACCGATTTGTCTTCAACATTCATCAACACAAATCGCGTGGCATTCCACAATTTATTGCAGAAATTTCGATAGCCTTCTGCACGTTTAAAATCAAAGTTTACTGAACGACCCAAGCTTGCATAGCTTGCCATGGTAAAGCGTAAGGCATCCGAACCAAAAACAGAGATACCCTCTGGGAACAATTTTTCAGTGTCTTTTCTAACCTGTGGTGCTTTTTCTGGGCGGCGCAAACCGGTGGTGCGTTTTTCTAACAAATTCGGCAAATCAATACCATCAATCAAGTCCACAGGGTCAATAACATTGCCCTCTGATTTTGACATTTTCTTGCCTTCATGGTCGCGAACCATACCGTGAATATACACATCTTTAAAGGGTACTTCGCCAGTAAAGTGCATGGTCATCATGATCATGCGGGCAACCCAGAAGAAAATAATTTCATAGCCCGTTACCAAAACATTGCTTGGTAAGAATGCTTTTAGTTCAGCCGTATCGTTTGGCCAACCCAAGGTCGAAAATGGCACCAAAGCTGAGCTAAACCAGGTATCCAAAACATCTTCGTCACGGGTAATGACTTTGTCACCTGCTTGCTTTTGTGCTTCTTCTTCTGTATTGGCAACATAAATATTGCCTTCTTCATCATACCAAGCTGGGATTTGATGACCCCACCACAATTGGCGAGAAATACACCAGTCTTGAATGTTATTCATCCACTGGTTGTAAGTATTCACCCAGTTCTCAGGAATAAAGCGCACTTGCCCACTGTCAACAGCATGTTTGGCTTTGGCTGTTAAGCTCATGCCAGTTGCATCATCTTTGGCAACCTCAGTCATGGCAACAAACCATTGGCTAGTCAGTAACGGCTCAATCACAGTACCGGTACGATCGCCTCTTGGTGTCATTAATTTGTGTGGCTTCACTTCAACCAAGAAGCCTTGCGCATCCAAGTCCGCCACCAATGCTTTGCGAGCGGCAAAACGATCTAAGCCAGCATATGCTTCAGGCAGCTTAAAGCCTTCTAACTCTTTGCCTACAAAAGTAAACACTTGAGCATCTGCCAGAATCGCAGCATCCAAACTTAAAACATTGATTAATGCAGTATTGTGACGTTTGCCCACTTGGTAGTCATTAAAATCATGCGCAGGCGTGATTTTCACACAACCTGTACCAAAATCTTTTTCCACATAATCATCAGCCACCACAGGAATCGTACGACCTGTTAATGGCAAAATCACTTCTTCACCCACAAGGTGAGCATAACGCTCATCTTCAGGATGCACAGCAACAGCAACATCACCTAGCAAGGTTTCAGGACGCGTGGTAGCAACCACCAAACATTCTTCTGGATTGTCTGCCAAAGGATAGCGAATGTGCCACATGCTGCCATCTTCTTCCGTGCTTTCCACTTCCAAATCAGAAACAGCAGTGCCCAATACAGGGTCCCAGTTAACCAAACGTTTGCCACGGTAGATAAGACCTTGCTCAAACAAACGAACAAAGACTTCAGAAACCACACCAGCACGCTCTTCATCCATGGTGAAGTACTCACGACTCCAGTCGGCAGAGCAGCCGACACGGCGCATTTGCTCAGTAATGGTGCCGCCTGAAACCTCTTTCCATTCCCAAATTTTATTCAAGAATGCATCACGGCCTAGATCATGGCGACTGATATTTTGATCATTTAATTG